>NZ_JAKJST010000035.1:0-59058 GCF_050337275.1 Vibrio wakamikoensis
GGGGTGAAAACCTTGAGCGAATGAGCGTCATACTCGCCTTTGTTGCCACAAGATTACTTCAACTACGCTTTATGAAATATGTTGAGCCAAAAGGTGATGTGATGAGTTGTGAAGTGGTGTTAGGTCATAAAGCGTGGAAGCTATTATGGTTCAAAACCGTAGGGAAGCCACTGCCAACCCAAGTACCAGATACCCATTGGGCTTATGAAAGCCTTGCTAGGTTGGGAGGGTGGAAAAACACCAAGCGAACAGGGCGAGCATCAGTCCAAGTGTTATGGGAAGGATGGTTCAAATTACAAACCATCCTTGAAGGCTATGAACTAGCGATGTCTCTTGAACGAGCAGACTTGTGATCAAGAGACAGGCACTTGGCTTCCTTTCTTAATTGTTTGGCGACTATTGATGAGAGGAGTGCTCTGCTAAGTACTTTGTCGCTTTTTGCTGCGCAACCGCAAGTTCAGCTTCACTCAGCTTTTGGGCTAAATCATCACGAAGTTTTTCAGCAGTCTTATAGCCATTTGTTGAAGCGACCGATGCCCAAGCATAGGCTTCAACATTATCAAGCCCTACTCCTTCACCAAGTGAGTATTTATAGGCGAGGTTTCGTTGTCCATAAGCGTAGCCATTTTCAGCCGAACGGCGATACCATTTTACCGCTTCCTCATCGTTCTTCTCAATGCCGAGCCCTTTTGCGTACATCACACCTAGGCTGTTTTGAGCAACATCAAAACCCTTCTCTGCCGCTAAGCGATAGTACTCGACTGCTTTTTCATTACTTTTGGGAACACCACGTCCCCATTTGTACATACCAGCCAAGTAGTACTGCGCTGTTACGCTGCCTTTTTGCGACGCTTTTTCGAACCAAGTTGCTGCTTCTTTCGCATCATAAGGAACACCGTGACCGTTATCGTACATCATGCCAAGCTTGTACATCGCCGTTTCGCTTTTTTGCGCTGCGGCCTTTCGGTACCATTCAACCGCAGTGATGTCGTCTTCTTCTACGCCATTGCCGGTCGCATAGCGGTCGCCCAACTCGATCTGAGCAAACAGGTCGCCGCGCTTGGCTTCCGTTGTCACTTCTTGGTTGCTTCGCTTTGACCAATCCTGAACAAACGCAAAGCTGCTTGCACTAAAACACAGACCACATAGTGAAACCGCTAACAGTGTTTTTCGCATTATCTTTTCCCATCCTTAAAGAATTCGTCAAATTCTGCCATATGATTATTAATGATCTCAGCAAATTATTGATAATTGTCGTTACTCTGACACAGAATCCCGACCAGATCACAAAATCTCTCCCTAAAGGTTACATTATAGACAGCACAATATGTCTCTATTGATTGTAAATCTTAGTAACACGAACACCGCATCTAAAACTGTAATCGTTTACAAATAGCACTCGTTTTCATTGTCGTTATTTTGTAGACTTAAACGCAATAACAACACGACCAAGCACACAACAAACACTGGAGTAATTATGGCGTCTAAATGGGCAAAACGATTTATTCAAATGGCTGAATTAGTTGGCTCATGGAGTAAAGATCCATCAACACAAGTAGGCGCAGTCATTACCAAGCAAAACCGTATCGTTTCTGTTGGCTTTAATGGCTATCCACATGGTATTTCCGATAGTGCTGAAGTGGACGAGCGAGAGACTAAATACCTGAAGACATTGCACGCTGAAGAAAATGCGATTCTATTTGCAAAGCGAGATCTTGGCGGTTGTGAGATTTGGGTAACACATTTTCCGTGCCCAAATTGTGCCGCAAAAATCATTCAAACAGGCATTTCTGTTGTCCACTGCCCTGCGCAAACTGACGATTTTCTATCACGTTGGGGCGAAAAAATTTCACTAAGCCAAGATATGTTCGATCAAGCTGGAGTAACCGTGGACTGGTTACCAATAGAAGATTAGCATTACCTCATTTATGAAACTGCATGCTTTACCAATAGTTTATTTTACCATCAACTTTGAACTTATTTGATTTTGGTGCCGTAAGCCTCTTTGCGAATAACATGAGCATAGAGGCTTACCATGAATATTATAAAAACATCCGTTATCGCAGCCGCAGCAATCACCATCGTCGGCTGTGGCAGCGATTCCGATCACCCTTCTAACCCAACCACTCAAGTTCGCGTGACACACGCCAGCGCTGATGCACCACTGGTAAACATCAAAGCGAATGGCGCTATTTTGAGTGGGTTAACAGACGTCGACTACCAGCAGGGTAGCGGATTGATAACTGTCGACTCAGGTACGTATGACCTGTCAGTCGAGGCTATCGGCACCGACGGTAGCGCTAGCGAAGTGCTTCCCGTACCTGGCGTAAACTTTGCTCCTGACATGCAGTATGATGTTTTTGCTCTCAACAAAACATCGGCACTGCAGGGAGTTATATTGGCACGTTCTGGAATCAAACCCGATAGTAATTCAGTCCGCATTGATGTTTTACATGCACACCCTGACGTTGGTGCGGTTGATATTCACCTGACCACCGATGCCAGTATCAGTACTGCTACAGTTGGCGTTTCGGGTTTAGCATTTGCGATAGATTCGGCCGACCTACCGATTACAGTCCCAGCCAGCACCTATCGAATACGCATAACTCCGACCGGCCAAAATACTGATGCAGACGTCGTATTCGACAGTGGTGAGTTAGATTTACCCGGCGGCACAGATTTGATGGTCACCGCTGTACCCAACGTAGTGAACAGTGCTATGGGTGACTCACCTGTGAATCTGTTAGTCGCAGACGGAAGTTCTGTCACAGTACTCAGAGACACTGATGAAAAAGCCATCGTGCGTGCCGGCCATGCCATTGAAGACGCGCCACCTGTAGATATTCTAGCAAATGGCGCAGCCGTTGCCGGACTGACCAATCTGACGTATGAGAACGTTGCTGGGACAGCGATTGCACCTGGAACGGTCGATGTTGCCGTTGCACCTACTGGTACAACTTCACCACAAGTCATCACCGTCCCGGGCGCCACCTTCTCCGCAGGTTCGGAAACTACCATTTTCGCCGTGGGACGTTTAAATGACAGCTCTCAAGAAGCTTTAATTATTGAAGACGACCTTCGCGGCATTGCAACCTATGCGAAAATCCGAGTAGTGCATGCTAACCCGACTGCAGCGGCAGCGCTCGTGGACATCCATGCGGTTGCTGACGGCGGTGCATTTTCAGCGGATACAGCAGTCCTTAAAGGCGTATCATTTAAAGATACTGCCGTTCTCAAAGTCGCGGCAGGAACTTATGATTTAGCGGTGGCAGAGGCAGGTACAACCAACATACTGCTTACCAACACAAACGTTCCGGCGCTAGCCAACGGTAATGTTGTTACGGCGTTCGCCACAGAAGATTCTATTGCGTTGAACATCGATAAATAACAGACGCCCTATGGTCAAAAGGTCGTGGTTTTAACCACGACCTTTTTTATGGTTAAAACTTCTTTCCATCAAGACTTTGCTCATCTACAATCCGCCAACCTATAATCTTGATGTATATCTTCAACCATTTTAAGTAGACACCCCTATGACATTTAATGCCAAATTTTCCCTAAAAGCGCTCTCATTGGCGGCGCTGTTGCTACCTAGCCTAGCTTCAGCGATAGAGCTACCACTATTCAAGAAAGAAGCTGAAGAACGAGGCTACACCCTGCCTGAAGCTTTTGGGTTAAGTCTTGGTTATATGAATGTGTCTCAAGGTATCAATGTCAACTCGATTGCTCTTACCGGTTTGCCTTCCCAAGTACAAAATTTGGAAATAGGCACACAAGGAGGTTATCAAGAATCCGAAGTTCTGACATTGAAAGCCGACGTTTGGGTTCTACCGTTTCTGAATTTCTACGCTATTGGCGGTAAACTCAATGGTTATTCAGAAACGACTATCACCTCCGTTAAAGGTGAGCTCGACCTCTTGCCTCCTCTGCCTGCTATCCCGATTGAAGTCGATAATTTGAACGAACCGTTTCGATTGGATCTTGACGGTTATACCTATGGTATAGGTACTGTGATTGCAGGTGGGTACGAAAGCTTTTTCGCGCTTGTAGATGCAAGTTACACGAAAACCAGTCTCACCGTAATTGATGGTGAAATTGACTCGATAGTTGTGTCACCGCGAATCGGATGGGATTTCTCCCGAAACAGTGATTGGCCAATTAGAGCTTGGGTAGGTGCGCAGTACCAAAACATAGAACAAACCCTAACAGGTAATGTCAAAGACTTACCGCTAGGCTCTATCGGTGCCTTGCCTATGTTAGATGACGCGAAGTTCACTGTGACGCAAAGCCTCGCCAACAACTGGAATAGTCTAGTCGGCGCGCAATATGAGTTCACCCCAAACTGGGTATTAATAAGTGAGCTTGGCTTCGGTCAACGTAAGAGCTTCTTCGTCACCCTAGATGCTCGTTTCTAACCCTTAAAGAGTTATCAAGCCCATTATTCAATGGGCTTTTTCTTTGTCACTTCTAGCAATAGTGGCAATAGCGTTAAACTAAACACCAAAATACAGCTCAATGCGATAGTAAGTACCAGCCCGATGGAATGCATCCCTTGGTGATCAGCAACGATCAAAGCACCAAATGTTGCTAGCGTGGTTAAACAACTTACTAGTGACGCCTTCGGTGTCGAGGTTTTAAAGAATGCCGCCAAGCTTCTCACCGCACGAAAACGCTTCACGATGTGTATGCCATTATCCACACCCAGACCAAAGATCAGCGGGATCACTATGATGTTGGCCATGTTCATCGATAACCCGAGCCAGTGCATCAACCCTAAAGTCGATAGTGACGCCAACGTCAGTGGAATAAAGATAAGTAACACATCACGTTTTTTCTCAACCGACCAAATGAGAATCAGTGCAATCCCAAACACCGACATCATGATTGCCGCTTGAAACGCATTCACAATAATGCTGCCCACTTCTTTTTCAGCAACAGCTCTACCTGTAGCATTCGGTGCGATTTGCTTAGACTCGGTAATAAACTTATCCAAAGCATCGACATTAGTCATATCTTCACTTGGAGAGATCACCACTAGCCACTCACCCTGCTGACTGATATAGCGCTCACTTAAATCGGTTGGCAGCGACTCAATAGTCACGGGTTCAAACTGCGTCAGTGTATTCAAGCTAGTTGATAGACCAGCAAATAGAAGCTCCGAGACAGAAGCGCTATCTATCGTATCAGGTAAGCGCTCGCTATCCTGCCAACGTTGAGTTTTCGCCATCTCCACAAATTCTGGATAGCTCATTGGCGTCGCTATGTCTGACTGCGTGAACAACGCTTGCAGCTGCTCGGTTCTCTTCTCAAGATCTTTAGGCAAAAAATCACTCACGACCCTAACCGAAGCCACCGAAGGTTGCTTTATCAAACTAGCCTGCCACTGCTCAGCTTGCTGCTGGTTTTTAGCAATGGCAAACAGCTGATAGCTTGAGCCCAATCCCTCTTGTTGCAATTGATTTAGAGCCAACACAGACTCTGACTGAGGGTTTTTCAAAACCAACGTTGAGAAATCAAACTTAAACTGTGTCGCGCCGTATCCCATGACGACCGTCAATGCTATCGCTACGCTAAACACCGTGCCTTTAAAGCGCATCAGTTGCTCTCCGAACCAAGCGAAACGGTGCGTATCTCGTTGATGACGAACTTTCGGATAGCCAAACAAAGTAAAGAACAGTGGGATAATGATAAAGGTTGCAGCAAGGCCAAGCACCATACCTAGAGCAGACACAACGCCCAATTCACCAAGCCCTGTATAAGCGGTTGGATAGAAACTTAAAAAGCCCAGTGCCGAAGAAAGCGCACACAGTGACAAAGGTCGAACCGAATGAGAAATCGCATCGCGCATCGCTAACGAGTCATTCTCTCCTTTTACCCTAAACTCTTGAATATGAAGACATAAGTGAATGGAAAAATCGACTGCAAGGCCAATAAACATCACCATAAATACAATAGAGATCGTGTTGTAGTGCCCAATAACAGCCAGACCTGCCGCAAATGTCCAAGCTAGACCAACTAATACCGTCAAGTAACATGCGACTATCACTCGAAGTGAGCGGATACCAATCGCCAAAATCAAAATAAGACCGACTAATGAAGCACTACCGGCTATAGCGATGCTGTTGTTGGCATCAGCAATTTCATCAAAATCGAGTGCCGCCTGACCAGTAACTTTAATGTCCACGTTTGATGGTAAATCCGCCGCTATAATGCTCTGGTGAATGGCCTCCATAATAGCGCGATTCGGTTCCGTCGCTGATGCGTCTGGTTCTGCAACTAACGTGATGGCATACGCCGTGGGCTTTGTCAGATTTTTCTGAGCCAGTTTTGCCCAGTCAACTGATTGGTTGTTTATTGCCTCTAAAAGCGGTGTTAAGTTCGGTTGTTCGCTTTGGGCGAGTTCGGCCAAATAAAGATCAAGACTGCCTGATTGAGCAGCAAGTGCAGCAGGCTTGATTGTGTCGCGGGTAAAGGCTTCGATACGTTCAAACTCGTCTTGAGTCACAAACCCTAACGGGTGCTCTTCAAACCAAGCCAATAATTGCGGAGCAAAGATCTCTTTAAAGATCTTTTGGTTACGCAGTTGTTTTTCTATTGAGACGACGTGCTCTTTTAGGTCTGAACCATCGGTAATAGTGACCAATACAGTGACATTACCGGATTCAGGAAACGTGTCGTTTAAATAGTTAAGATCGTCAACCCAAGCTCCATTTTGTTCTACTAATGAAGATAAATCGGCATTCATCCTAAAATGCTGCTGCCCATACCAGATAGCTACACTGGTAATGAGAGTGACAAAAAGAAGGACAAGCTTAGGAAAGCGCTGAATAAGAGAGAATAGACGGTTCACGAGGTTGACGTTAGATACAGAACAATAAAGTAATCATAACCTAATTTTGGGGTAACTATAGTTAGATTCCTGTTAGCAAGACATAAAAAAGGGGCATTTAGCCCCCTAATTGCAAAGCTGGATAGACTGAGTCAATTACTCTTGGTCAATCATCCACTTGCGAAATTCCTTGCGTTCAGTTTTCGACGCCTTTAAGTACAACGCTTGTAACTGTTCCATATTGCTGGATCTAGCATCACCCTTCACTGCTTGAGGTTTTTCAACCGCCTTCGGAGTAGATGCTGCAACAGCCGTTGTTGCTGTCGCCGCCACAGTAGCGGTTACTGAAGCCACTTCAGAAGCAGACTCACCGCCGAAAGTAATACCACGCTGCTCGTTGTAATCGGCAATCAGCTCATTCATACCAGAGTAAGGAAGTACACCTTCGCGTCCTTTCAGTTTTTCTGTCGTATAAGGTAGTGAATTTCCATCTTGAGTGATACGCCACTCTGGCTCTGGTAAACGAAATGCAGCGCTCGCTTCTTGCTTGCTTCGAGCGACTGGGTGGTTAATCTTCACCTCATCACCGGTGATATTAAATGTGATGACATAAGGTGCAGAAGTATAAACCGACTGGCTGCTGCCACGGCCTACTTTTTTATCCATGCGTACCACAACCTGAGTGGTTCCGGATTCGACATCGTTGGAACGTATTTTTGATTCAGACTCTTGGCCATTCACATACAGCAATGACACACCATTCATTGGCGTTAACGTGGCAGCACTTGCAGCGAAAGCAGAACTTGCTGCCAATAAAATCGTGATAACAGACTTCTTCACGTTATTAACTCTCCTTAATTAGGCCTTTACACCTATAAACACTCGGTACGCGTTCAATCATGCCACAGCAATTAGTTAACAAAAGCTTTTTTTACTTTTATTGAGACATAATTTGATCGAACGATCAAAAAAGCCACCCGATTGGGTGGCTTAAATAACCTATATCAAAGCTAGATTAGAATTCAGCTTTAAGGCCTACAGCAAAACCAGTTTGAGAGTCATCACCGTTGTTACCACCAACTTCAGCGTAAGCTGTTGTAGATGGAGCCAATGCGTAACCCGCATTTAGGAACCAGTTAACAACCTTGTCGCCTTCGTCTGGGTTAGTTTGGCTAACACCAGTTGCGAACTTCCAAGAGTTTAGAGTGTAATCTGCCGCAGCTGCAATAGAGCCGTCAGTTTGAGAATCAGCATCTTTAGGGTCAGCACCTAAGCTGTAGTAACCTAGTTCTAGGTTTAGGTTCTCTACGCCAGCGTAACGAGCTTCAAGAGCCCAGATAGTTTCTTTCAAACCATCGATAGCAACACCATCAGCGTCTGTTAGGCCTGCTTCTTTAAACTCTGCTTGACCAACAAAACCAGTGAAGTCAAAGTCAGCAACGCGAGCGCCAAGTTTAGCATCAAAGAAATTGCCGTTTTTGCCTAGGCCGTTATAACCTTGCTTGTCTTGCATGTAAGCTACAGTACCGTAGAAGTTACCTTTGTCTAACTCATACTTAACTACTTCGTGACCTGCGAAAGGAGTACCGTTGCTGAAGAAAGAAGAAACACCAAATTGGTAATCAGAACCGATACCAGCATCATCAAGAGCAGTAGCTGTCTTACCGAACTTGATTGAACCTACAGATTGAGAATAAAGACCCATGTATACGTCGCCAACAGATGCATCAGCATTTGTGTCAGCACCTGAGAATTCCCAAAACGCACCAACTTGTACGTCATCGTTCACTGCATAACGAGTGTCGAAGCCGAAGTCAGCATCTTGAATTTCTTGTTGGAACTCATCACCGTCAGTTGTACCTTTAACATAAACGATTTCTACGTCGCCAGTCATGTTAACAGTAACTTTGTCTTGGTTGTATAGTTCGATTGCTTGCGCAGAACCAGCTGCCGCTAGTACTGATAGCGCTACTAGAGTTTTTTTCATGATAATCCACTGCCTTTTCTTAGATGGGAATTCCTTTTCGGTTCCCTTTTTTAATATATGTGACGTCTAAATCTTCCAGAAGAACGACAACCTTTTGTCCTTTGGGTGACTTAGCGTCTTTAAATCTCGAAACCAAGAATGCAAAAGTTATAAGGACTTGTCAAACACTCTAAATAAAAAACTCAAAATTATATAAATACAACAAAATCAACAAGTTAAGGAAATGCGCGTGATGGAGTGCAAGTTTTTCGAACAGCATTCAATTGTAACTACAGAATCCTTTTCCAAGCCCAAACCTACACAAACCACCCCTAAACACACAATAACCAACCAATACACAGAATAAATAACTAGCAACATATATTTTTTGGAGTTTTATATTTTTTACAAAATAAAAAATATCCACTTAAGTAAAAGTTCACTCGGATTTTGTGATTTTGATCTAAATAACAGCTGTAAACGTGCGCTTATTTGCCGATATTTTTCACACCTTGAAGTGTGGTACACTCCCCGCTCGTCTAAGTAGGGCCCATCATGCTGACCAGTAAAATCCAAAAATCCATTCGCCAGAGTTATCAAAACCTTCAAACCCAACTCGATAACTTTGTTCCTAGGCGTGCTCAGAACTACCTTGTTTCAGAGATTGCTAAAACTCTGTGTGGTCAATATCACAAGTCAACACGCATGATCGTGGCAGAAGCAGGAACCGGAATTGGCAAAAGTCTTTCTTATTTAATGGCAACCATTCCTGTGGCGGTGCAAAACAATCGCAAAGTGGTGATTTCAACCGCAACCGTTGCCCTTCAAGAGCAGCTATTGAATAAAGATTTGCCGCTATTTAGGCGTATCACGGACCAAAGCTTCTCTTTTATCATTGCAAAAGGCAGACAGCGTTACTGCTGCACCGAAAAACTGGCCGTCGCTTGCGGCGCAGACGGCGGGCAAATGGCGATGTTTGAAACCAAGCCAAAAGCAGCGGATATCGCTCAATTGCAACTGATGTACGAGAAATTGGCTCAGGGTAAATGGGATGGTGATAGAGATTCTTGGCCAAAGCCTATTGATGACGCTATCTGGCAAACCATTGTCAGTGAAAAGCATAGTTGTAATAACAGTTTGCCTGCTCACAGGGGATGCCCATTTTCTAAGGCACGTTCAGAGCTGGATAAAAACGACGTCATTATTGCCAATCACAGCTTAGTAATGGCAGATGCCGATCTTGGTGGTGGCGTCATTCTTCCCGAACCAGAAAATACCATCTTTATCTTTGATGAAGCGCATCACCTTCCACATGTCGCTAGAGACCATGCCTCTGCTTCAGCGACATTAAAAGGTGCGGGTACTTGGCTAGAAAGGCTCAACCAATCAGCAAGTAAATTCTCAGGGTTAGCCGATGAAAAGCGTGTCGGTCGTTTTCGAAATGAACTACAAGACGCTATCCAGCAATTAATCCCCCTGCTTGGAGAGGTAAACACCTATTGCACAGGCCTCGCCTTTGAAGAAGATAGCTGTCGATTCGAAAACGGAGAGCTCCCTTCATGGCTGGAAGAGCAAGCTAAGGTACTCAAGCAATACTCACAGAAAGGAGCTCAGGCATCGGCAAAGATTGCAGACCTCATCTCTGAGCGATTAAAAGATGGTGAAATCGGTGCCAAGCTCGCAGAGCCTGCTTTGGCCGAGCTGGGCTTTTATATCCAGAGATTCGACAATCTAGCGGCCGTTTGGCGTCTAATGGCAGAGCCGCAAAAAGAGAAAGGTGCACCCCTCGCCAGATGGATTGAGAAAAGCAAAGAGCGTGAAGGTGACCACTTGGTCAGTGTTGCCCCTCTAGAAGTGGGCTGGCAGTTAGATCAACAGCTTTGGTCACGTTGTGTCGGTGCCGTACTCGTTTCAGCAACCATGCGCGCGCTCAACTCTTTCTCTTTTTTCTGCCACCAATCGGGGATCAGCCAAAAAGAGGATGATGGCGTTCAGTTCTTAGCACTCGCTTCACCATTTAATTACGCGGAACAAGCAGAACTAATCGTGCCAAAGATGAAAAACGAGCCACAAGCCCCGCAATTTACTGATGAGCTTATCGAGAAAATTCCAA
Source organism: Vibrio wakamikoensis (assembly GCF_050337275.1). NCBI lineage: Bacteria > Pseudomonadati > Pseudomonadota > Gammaproteobacteria > Vibrionales > Vibrionaceae > Vibrio > Vibrio wakamikoensis. The sequence goes on from NZ_JAKJST010000035.1 coordinate 10,909, forward strand.
ACATTATCGAACAGGATAAAAGCAATCTGGTACTTTTCTCTTCCTATTGGCAAATGAACAAAGTGGCCGATGAACTGAGAACAAAATTTGCACTCAAAGGCTGGCACTTGCAGATTCAAGGCGAAAAATCACGCTCAGAAATTCTAAATAAACATAAAACCTTGACTCAAGGTGGAAAAACTAGCGTTCTTTTTGGTACAGGCAGCTTTTCTGAAGGATTGGATTTGCCAGGTGAACTGCTTGAAAACTTAGTGATTACCAAAATCCCTTTCGCAGTTCCAACATCGCCGATTGAGCAAGCGCATGCAGAATACATCGAGAGTAAAGGTGGCAATGCATTTCTCCAGATTACAGTTCCAGAAGCCAGTAAAAAGCTGATACAATCGGCTGGCCGTTTGCTGAGGAAAGAAAGGGACTGTGGCACCCTCTATATTCTGGATAGGCGAATCGTCACTAAAAGGTATGGCAAATCTTTGCTTGATTCCCTACCCCCATTTAAAAGAAAAATAGAATACTAAGGGTCATTCGTCTCGATGGAATTTATCGAACCAAGTATGTTGGTTATCTTGGCAATCGTGGCTTTTGCTGCGGGCTTTATTGATGCTGTTGCCGGCGGTGGTGGCATGTTGACCGTGCCAGCACTACTGTCATTAGGGCTTCCTCCTCATATTGCTCTTGGCACCAATAAACTTGCTGCGACCTTTGCTTCGTCGACGGCGGCTTTTACCTATTATCGAAAAAGACTGTTTAAGCCTGAATGTTGGCGCCGAGCTTTCGTAGCGACGTTATTTGGAGCGACACTCGGCACACTAGTTGTCGATATGATCAGCACCGAGTGGCTAGAAAAAGTGCTACCGCTGGTGATTCTAGCCGCGGCGCTTTACACCGTATTCCATCGCTCTCCTCAAGGAGAGCACAGCAAAGTTAACGTTGGCTGTCCTAAATTCAACCGCAAGCAGTATCTTCAAGGATTATCGCTTGGCTTTTACGACGGGGTAGCGGGACCTGGTACTGGTGCGTTTTGGACAGTAAGCTCAATGGCACTGTATCGCTTAAACATCTTGTTTGCTTCTGGCCTATCCAAAGCGATGAACTTCACCAGTAACTTTACCTCGCTGATAACCTTTGCGGTGCTCGGCCATATTAACTGGGTACTTGGTTTGACCATGGGCGTCTGTTTGATGGCTGGTGCGTATATTGGAGCGCATTCGGCAATTCGATTTGGTGCTAAGTTTATTAGACCTATCTTTGTAACGGTAGTGAGTATCCTAGCAATCAAACTTGCCTATGACGCATGGCTATAGGCCACGGCATTAGAGTATACGGCTGATGAAACTCGAGCAACTCAAGTCACGATTACGAATTCTCAAGCAAAAAGCCAAAGCGTTTGATGATTCAAATAAGCAGGAAAAAGTACGACTGTTTGATGAGCATCTGTTTCAATCAGGCGGCTTTCGTACCCTGCCTTGTGTCATTGAAACGACGTCCTTGCTCAACAAAATCGTAACACTCAGTCAGCACTCAACAAACCAAGGTACGTCTGAAGCACTGGTAGAGAAGTTTTCATGTCAGTTGGAAGCGCTCGAGAGAGTGCTCGCAGCGCCTCTCAACATTAAACAAGATCCCACTCAGCAGAAATCACTGGCTGAACTTAAAGCGTCACTTGCTCAGCATAAGGTTTGGGAGCAAAAACTGTGTCAGTTAGTTCGCGACAAAGAACAAAACCCGCATGATGAGCAATCACTCATAGAAACAGAGCAAAGATTGCAACGGTGCCGCAGCGCTATGAACCAGATTCAATACACGATCAATCAAAGGATGAAATTTATCTAATGTCGAATGAAACAGGCTTAGACAGTGCTCCAGAGGAAATCAAACTCGCCGTGGATCTGATTTTCTTATTCGAGAGCAATGAGATCGACCCAAAAGTCGCCTTAGAGGCACTTGAAATTGTGAAAGGCGATCTCCTCAAAAAGATCGACAGTGAGTAGGCCTCTAGGTAAAAACCGAAGCACCTTCGCTTCGGTTTTTCTTTATCACACCTTAGTGATTGGGAAACGCTCCATTGGATCCACCAACTCTTCCTGCGCCGCAATGGTTTGCAGCTCCCATTCATCTCTTTGCTGCGTTTCCTTAAGTACCGCATAACTCGCGTTATTGGCATGCTCAAATGCCCGCTCGGCCGACCAGCCTTTCAAAAGTCCGGCGGTGAATAGCGCAGAAATCAGATCCCCTACTCCCACTGGCTGCTTAGCAAACTTAAGATGAGGACGCTGCGCAATAAAGCACCCCGCTTCTGTCGCCAGCATCATGGTAAACTGGTCATCAGAAACACTATGTAGATGTTTTACCAACACCATTTTCGGTCCACGCGATAAAGCCTCATGGCAGGCAGCTACCGCAGTCTCTAAGTCAGTGATGTCCATATTGGTAAACTAAGCCAGCTCGAATTGATTCGGTACAATCACATCGGCACTTGGCATCACATCGTTGACTAGGTATTCAGTCGTCCCTTGTGGAACAATGCAACCCTTCTCCGGGTCGCCCATGACAGGGTCACACACATAAATTGCGTCAGGGTTTTTAGCTTTAACTTGTCGCACTGCATCAAGTACCGCAAGGCACTGATCCGCGCTTCCCTGATAACCTGACAGTAACGCTTGGCAGTTTTTAAGCTGCTCTATATTGGTAATGCCTGAGACTAACTCAGATATATCATCTGCGGAGAATGCCTTACCCTTCCAGCCTTGCTGATATTGAGTGTGATTCGAAAATTGAACCGTATGAATAGGCCAAACCTCAAACCCCATTCGTTGCATTGGGAAAACGGCCGAACTGTTGCCTGCATGCCCATACACGACATGAGACTGGATAGAGATGATACCTTTCATGAATGCTCCTCACAGCAGGATAGAATATTCTTATCACCCCTTAAATATGGGGTGGGTCTGACATGCAGACAAGTTTCAGATTAAAAACAAATTGAGTACTACAGATCCAAAAAATCCGATATTGGACACCAATATCGGATTTTGCTTACTGAATTAGAATCTAATCACTAAACCGTTGCTTGCTCAACGAGCTGTTCAGCATCTTCTAATCGCTTGTTCTCACCAAAGCCACGCAGACCCACTACATGTACATGCTCATGGTCTTTAAACACTTTACGCACAAGCTTATAGGTGGTGCCTTTTTCTGGGCTGATGTTTTCTGGCGCTGCAATCAATAGCTGCATACCCTGACGGTCACATAGCTCAAACAACGTCGCAATCGACTTAGCATCCAGACGCGCGGCCTCATCTAGGAACAGCAGGCGACACGGCAGAATGTCCTTGCTACGCAGACGACGAGACTCTTCTTCCCAGCTCTGCACTACCATCAACAGAATTGACTGGCCGGTACCGATCGCTTCACCTGTTGATAACGCGCCAGATTCCGCTTGCAGCCAACCGTCAGAGCCACGATTTACTTCAACGCTTAGCTCTAAGTAGTTACGATAATCAAGCAGCTCTTCACCCAATATTTGCGGCGAGCGCTGACCCATATCGATATGCGGGTTGACGCGTTGGAATAGCTTAGCCATCGCTTCCGAGAAGGTATAACGCGAGGTTTCAAACAGATCTTTGTGCTCACCCGTTAGCGCCACCAGCAACTGCTCATGACTTTCGCGGATCTTCACATTCAAACGAACGCCTTTAACCTGACCAAAGTGAATGTTCGACAAGCCTTGGTTTAGCATACGAATACGGTTCTGTTCACGCTGAATCGTCTTCTTAATGATGCTCGACACTGACTCAGAACTGATCGCAAGACGGTTTTCACGCTGAGTTAGCTCTTCTGTTAGGCGCGCTAGCTCCACTTCCATCTCTTCAATTGCTTCTACCGGATCGTCAGTACGGATGATGTCTTGACGAATACGCTCGCGAAGGTGTTGATAGACGGCAATGTAGAACAGAACTTTACGCTCTGGCTTCGAAGTATCTTCAGACTGACGAAGTGAATCGCGAAGATCTTCGTTATCTGCGACAGCAAGACGCAATGCACCCAAAGACTTATCCGACATAGAGCGAAGCTCGCCCGCGCTCATGTACGCCAGTTCGCGCTTATGCAGGCGGCGCTCAACATCGTTCGCTTTCGCCAGACGAAGTACGCTACACCAACCCGCTTTTGCGGCAACCACGTAGGTGCGCAGTTCAATGTATTCTTTCTGAACCTTCTTAAGACGCTTAGCCAGACCCTTCATCTCAAGCTCTGTCGACGTCATCGTCTTCTCATACTCAGACTTGCGAGTGCGAGAGGTTTGCAGTGCTAGGTGTAGCTCATCACGACGCTTCTCGGCACGTTCAAGCGCTGATTCGTCAGGGACAATGCCATACTCTTGAAGCTCAGCTTTGAACTCTTGAACCGTCTCTAACTTAGCTTGGTGCGAGCTCTTAAGTGACGCCAATACTTGGTTGTACTGGTTCGCTTGTTCTTGAACCTGCTTTAGCCCTTCACGTAGACGTGCACGACTAGCTTCCGCTTGCACCAGTTTCGCTTTGAGCTGCTCGCTCAATTCACTGCTTTGGTTGAGCATGTCCATTGAGTCTGCATAAGCAAAGTAAGGACGACGCTCAGCAAGATCCGCAACGGCAAAGATCTGTGCTTTTAGCGTTTGCAGGGCTTTATCGGCATTTTGATATTGGCTAGTCAGCGCATCAAATTGCTCTGGATCGCTGTCGAGAACATTGACTACCGCAGCCAGTTTTTCAGCCGCCGCGCCATGTTGCTGAATGTAGCTCTTAGCGCCATTGAGATCTTCAATTTGAGCTTGAAGCTCTTGATGACGCTCAACCAGAGTCTCATCAAATAGCACGTTCGCGCTGATAGATAGACGATCCAGCAAGGTCACACACTGCTTCGATTTCGACAGCTGCGCACTCGCTTGTTGCTCACGCTGTTTGTTGTCATTCAGCTCTCGTGCTACCTGACTGCGAAGCTCGCGTAAACGTGCCAGTTCCACTTCAGGATCCGCTTCAAACGCCAGCTGCATGTGCTCTGCTGCGAACGCATTGAACGCTTGGTATAGGCGCTGCATTTTTTGTGCATCAAACGCCGCTTTTGCGTGTTTTTCTACCGTTTCTTCACGTTGTTCACGTAGTAGCTCTAAGCGCTGTTCACGTGCTGCACGGCCAAACAATGGGATCTTAGGGAAGCGTGAATAACGTAGTTGACGTTCGTTAAGCTGAACACACACCGCACCATCAAGCTCATCCGCATCGAAAGAGCTGTCATCAAAGGCATCGATGTCACCTTCAATGATGTAAAGATCTTCTGGGCAATCATCAAGCTCAACCAGCTTTTCTTTGATGCCGTCGAGATTTGATACCACGATGGCATGACGCGCAGGGCCGTACATCGCGCTGAAGTAAGGTGCATCACCGATAGTGATATCATCATAAATCTCAGACAGCAGAACGCCACCAAGCGTGTCGGCAAGACCTTTCAAGCGAGGATCGTTCGAACCACCAGGGGAGGCAAGGCGTTCAATCTCAAGTTCTAGCTCTTCACGGCGTTTCGCCAGCGAGTCACGTTCGAAAGAGGTCTTACGCTCATTGTCATTAGTGGTTTGCATTGAGCTGATGACATCTGCACGATCCACCAGCTCCATGCCGCTTTGCTCGCGAAGATCTTCAAGCGCATTAAAAGACTTGATCCATTTCGGCGCATAACCTTCTAGCTTGCTGATCTCAGACACAAACTCTTGTTCGCGCTGCTTTGTTTCGCCAGATGCTTCACGAATCGCTTCAAGCTGCTGTTCACACTCAAGCACGCGCTCGCGTTGGCTCTCCGCTTCCATTTCGAGATCCGCTTCGCTATCAACACGGATTCCTGCATCACCAAGTTCGCTTGCAAGCTTCTGCGCTTGCTGCTGACGCTCAATGTTTTTCTCAAGTTCACGATATTGCGCGCGAAGCTGAGATTCACTTTTCAGTAGCTGACGATGCTCATCCGCTTGCTTGATCGCCGATTTCGCAACTTGGCTCGCTTCACTGCGCCCTACATCGCCCGCAATCTGCTTAACAAGCGACAGTGCTTGTTCAAACTGCTGTGCAGCGGCCGATGACATGTCAAGGCGGTGTTTAAGCTCAAGAAGCTCAGTAGTACTTTGTGATTCTTGCGATTTTAGTTGGCTCAGTGTTTCTGCTGCGCCATCTTGATTCAATGATTCGTTCTCAAGCAGGTTACGTGCTTTCTCAAGGGCTTGTACCGCTTGCTGATATTGCAGTGCACGCGTCTGCTGAACATCCAGCGCTTGCTGATAATCAGCGAGCTGAGTCTTAAGGCTATCCACCTCTTCTTCAGCAAATGTCGCTTGCTCTTCAGCGGTAAGCTTACGCTCAGTCGCTTCTTCTACGACCATCATCTGCTCTTCAAGACGCTCATTCAGCTCTTCAAGATCTTCTTGGTAGCGTTCAATCTTCTCTTGCTGACGAAGCGCGTTTTGTACCAACAATAGGTGGTCTTGCGCCGCTTGATGATCTTGCTCTAGACCCGATTCATTCTCAACTAACAGCGTCAGCTCTTGCTGAACTTTGTTGAGCAATTCGTTTTGCGCGATAAGCGTTTGACGAGAACCAAACAGCTCGCCACGAAGCTTCATCGTTGTCTCAAGCTTGTTACGACGCTCGTTAGCATGGCGCATATAGTCAGCTGCCACGTAATTGGTCGACTCGGTGATCAGATGCTTAAACAGATCACGGTCAGCTTGGGTGGTCTTGATCGCTTCTAGCGTTAAACGGTTTTCACGAAGCGCAGATTCCATATCTTGGAACGCTTTCTTCACGCCGCCGTTTTGTGGCAGTAGGTAGTCACGAAGTGAACGAGTAATTGCACTCGAGATACCACCGTAGAGCGAGGCTTCAATCAGACGATAGAACTTAGAACGATCGCTGCTGTTACGCAGTTTCTTTGGCAGCACACCAAACTCAAACATCTGCGCGTGGTAATCCACAATCGAGTTAAAGGCTTTAAAATGCACGCCTTCCATTGCGCTTACAGCGTCTTTGACTTCATTGATTGGACGCACGCGAGCGTGATTATCCGATACCGCTTCAATCAGAATGTCGGTCGGTTTTACGCTACTCGGCAAACCTTGAACAATAAATGGCTTAATATCCACTTTCTTATCACGACCTGCGACTTGTTGTAGCTTAACCACGAACAAAACGCGTTGGTTGCGTGAGTTCACCACATCCAGCGCAGAATAACAGGTACCAGGCTGAAGCTTACCGTACAAGCCCTTGTCGCGAGACGCCTGAGAGCTACCCGCTTCCGTGGTATTTCTAAAGTGCAGAAGGCTTTGGTCTGGAATCAGCGCCGTAATGAACGATGCCATAGTGGTGGATTTACCCGCACCATTACCACCAGAAAGCGTGGTGACTAGAGTGTCGATGTCAAAGGTACGCGCAAAGAAGCCGTTCCAGTTGACCATCGTCATCGATTGATACTTACCTCTTTCAATCATGCGTCCGCCTCCTGTTGATTGTTCTCTGTATCGTTGTCATTTGACTCAACCGAGTCGCTGCTTTCATCCGTTGGGATCAAGCTGCCTTGCGATGGTGCTTGTGTATGCACCACGGCTTCACCATCACGGATGAGACGAAGCTGCGCATCACGCATATCGTCACCAACACGAACGTCAGCGCCAAAGCGGAATACCGCTTCGCTGATACGGAATTTATCGGTATCACCAATGGAAATGGTCATCCCTAGACGACGTAAACGACGAAGTGAGGTACGTACTTTGTCAAACAGTTTCTCTTTGTCGAGATCCGAACCAGTCGCACGGTTAGTCACTAGGCGCATCAGCTTCTTTTCATCCGCAAGCGCTAGGATTTCTTCATAAAGCTCTTGGTTAGTAAAGATACCTTCATGCGCAAGACGTTCAGGGCTTAGGTAAAGGAAACACAGTACCTTACCTACCAGCATATCAAGTTCTGAAAGAACGCTTCGACCGATCAATGTCGTCGAGCGTGGGCGCAGATAGAAAAAGCCTTCCGGCGCTTTCACTAACTCGGTGTTGTAGCGCTGATAGAAACTGGCCAGCTCAACCTCAAAATCACAAAGTAGTGCGTGATTATCCAAGTCTTCAGATGAGATGTGCCTTCCCGCACGCAATGCACTATCCAGTGCTGGAAATAGCGGGTTGGTGATCGCTTTTGCCAGTTTCTCTGGCATGTATTCGTCAATATTTGTCGATAACATTTGCTTGTACCTTTGCGCCAAAATCGTTGATAGCTTGCCAGTCTGGCTGAATAGCCGAGTAATCGGACTGGGAGTAACCCAGTCGAACGGCTTGGTCTACAACAATTCTTGCGAGATCAAAATGGTGAGTATGTGGATGTGACGCGAGGTAGTCGCGTAGCACCAAGCCAAGATCGATTGGAGTGCCTTGTTCTTTATGTACTTTAAGCATGTCTCCAATGCGCTCAGCGAGCTCATCATTTACTTGTTCAAATTCTTCGTATTCCACTTCAAGTGGCACCGCACCCGTCACTTCTGCATTGCGAAGTACAAGGGCTTCGTCACGAAGATCGGTGAGCTTCTCGGCATCTGCATAAGTGAGATACCAAGGAGCGTCAAAATAATCTGTGACCGATTGGCGCAACCTTTGGCTAAAGGCGCGGTTTTGATCCATATCGATCGCAGTACGGATAAACTTATGCACGTGGCGGTCATAGCCGATCCACAAATCAATCGCTTGCTGACCCCAGCTAATTATGCGATCGAGTTTCATCTGCAAGCCGAACAAAGCTTCACCAACGAACTCGAGATCATCATCGCCATAGACGATTTCTTGAATGTCCAAAATCTGGGTTTGAAGCTCATCGCCCGCCGCTTGCAAAGTATCTTGCAGCTCACGTAGCGTTGCTGAAGTTTCCGAGAGCAGAGTCTCACAGTTGTTAATCGCTTCGCGCCAATCTTTGTTAAGCAGCTCTGCAATCTGAAGTTTCACCGACTGCTGCTGTTCATCCATTACGCGTTGGTTAAGATCGATTTGATCGAAAATCTCGCCAACCGAGTATTTCAACACGCCAAATACATTCTTACGCCAATGAGCAACCGTCCCGCCTTCTTGCGCGGCTTCAATGGCTTTTGCCATCTCACCTGCCACCATTGAAAGCTGGATTGAGAGTCGTAACTTGGAGAATTCGCGATGTCTGACGTAATAATCGGTGATACCGATGGCAAGAGGGCTGAGCCTATAAATGCTCGCCCCATCGTTGACTTCACTGGTAAAGCGGCTTAATAGGCGCTGCTTGACCAGTTCATTAATCGCATTGTTCGCACGAAACGCGGTGGCTTCGCCTGTTTGCTCAAACTGCCCGGTGACGATCTTAAATGCATCATGCAACTCGCCCTCGCCCAGCTCTTCATCAAATCTTTCATTACTCAACACCGCGATGGAGATGAGAAATGCCAACCGTTCAGTGGAAAGATTCAACGCAAAATCATGCTGTTTGACCCATCCGACTAGCTCGTCTATCGGTCGGTCATCAGCATTTAGAGTGTTATCACTCATGGTCTTTCCTGTTATTGTTTTTTCCTAGCCCATACATGTATGTATCGACCCATGGAGAGATAAGGCTCTTGGCGACACAGCTGTTGTTCCAGTTTTAGAACATCTTCAGCGGTGTAATCTCCCATGTATTGCATATTGCCAATATAATCACTGAATGAACGAATGCCAGATTTGCCACATATTTCAAACCCGGCTTCTTCAACCCACTGATACACGTCCTCAGGCTTCAACCCTTTTTGTGGCTGAAGCTTAAATCTTTTTCTATGCGGCATTCCATCTAATACATGAGGAATATTGCCACAAATGACATTCTTAAATACCAATCCATGATGATTGTAAAACATGACAGAAGCGATACCGCCAGGTTTCACTTGTTGTAATACCGCTTCGAGGGCCGGCCTTGGGTCAGCCAACCACTCCATCACTGCATGGAACAAAGTTAGGTCAACTTGCTGTTCCATGTGCTCAGCAATACGCTGTACTGGACTGTGGATCCAGTGATATTGCGAGAGTAACCCGTTTTTTTCAACCTCTGCTTTGGCTAACTTAAGCATTTCCGAAGAAAGGTCACACAAGGTGATATGGTGTCCGCGCTCAGCGATACGCTGCGAAACTTGACCTAATCCACCCCCCGCATCTAATACTTTGAGTGTTTTTTTAGTATCATCCAGCACGGCAAGAGCCTGGGTTAAATCTTCCCAAACAATAGTTTGGCGGATTTCTCCCTTCTCGGAGCCGTAAATATTTTTTGCAAATTTGTGGGCGATATCGTCGAAATTACGGTCTTGCATCACGGTTTATTGAGTTAAGATAACCAGTCGTACAGCTATTCTGTCATATAAGTGACAGGAATAAAGGGGCAAGTCCCTTTTTTAGCGTTAAGTGGTGTTTTTTCGGACTATTATTCTATGTTTGAGCTGAAAAAGCTGGTGTCTGCATTACTAATGCCTTTACCTGCTATGCTAATCCTTGGTTTCTTGGGATTGCTTCTTATCATGTTTACCGCAAGACGTAAGTTTGGAAGCTTGCTGGTTCTCGTATCGCTGTGTGGGACATTTCTTATTGCATTCCAGCCCCTCTCTAGCCGTTTATTGATGCCGCTTGAGCGTGAATACAGCGCTTTTTTACCCATTAATGAATCTATTGACTATGTGATGGTGCTTGGCGGTGGTCACGTGGTGGATGACGATATTCCTCCAACGTCAGCGTTATCTCGCACTTCTTTGATGCGCTTAACCGAAGGCATTCGCGTCATGCGCATGTATCCTGGAAGCAAACTGATTTTGTCCGGCTATGCCGGTGGCACTGATGTCAGTCATGCCAGAGTCATGGCGAAAGTAGCGCTCGCACTTGGCGTAGCAAAGCCCGATATTATTTTGCTTGAAGCTGCCAAAGACACGTGGGAAGAAGCAAGACAAGCATCGGCGTTTGTACAAAGCAAAAAGCTGGTCTTAGTAACATCAGCCAGTCATATGCAGCGAGCAATGTATGAGTTTGAGGCCGCCGGCCTTAACCCATATCCTGCGCCTACAAACTTTTTGGCTCAAGAGAACGTAGAGCAGGCTTGGAGTCGCTACACACCTCAAGCTCGTTATCTTGAACAGACTGAGCGCTATTGGCATGAAACCTTAGGTCAACTATGGCAGCGCCTACGAGATTGGGTTGCTAATGAGAGCATGCAAGATTTGTCATTTTCGGTCTCTGAGTTTGAAACCGAATCAGCAGAACCCGCGCAATTAGAACAGCAAGAAATTGAACAACAGCTTGCGCCAAATGACGAGTCCGAGAGCGATGAAGCAGCGGCTACCAGTCAGTAAGTTTTAAAAGTTCCCCTAAAAATAAAGAGCCTCATTGCGAGGCTCTTTTACTATGTCAAACTCACATATGTAGCCACCATTGGTGATTATCGTGCGTTCAATTGATCCAACTTCGCCTTCACCGGAACAGAGAAGTTGAAACCGTCGTGCTGATCCCAGTTGATCGACCAAGTCATAACACCGCCAAAGTTAGGCGAGGTTTTTGTAGGTACTATCGTTCCACAGCGATTCAGCGAGATCATACAGTCGAGCGCCGCTTCGATATTGGCAATTGGCGCTTGCCCTGAATTCGCACTGCTCGGTCCAGACGGCAATCCAATAGCGACTTGATCATCTCGAAGTGGCAGGAATTGGCTGCCATCTGCAAGCTCAAAACCTTCGGTGAGCATTCTCGATGCTGCTACCATCATATCTACAGACCCTTCAGGTGCGGCTCCTGTCGTATAAGGGTTAGCAAGCCCACCGTTATTGTAAAGTTGAACATGTAATAGATCGAGCGTGTCACGCACTTCATTGATAAGCGGAATATACGCGCCCCATATCCCTGAGTAAGCAACCATTCCACCTTGCACATAAGGATGCTCTGGCGCCATTGTCAGATACATATCACCGCCAATGTTCGTCTCAATCGCTTTTAATGCACGCGGCAAGCGAGTTTGGATCTGGCTACCATGAACAAGGTTCGAGCCACTTTCATAATCGACATCTAAACCATCAAACCCCCACTCTTTGATAATGGCCGTTAGACTCTCCACAAACGCTGCTTCATCAGTATCTGTATTTAGTGTAATAGTCCCCTCAGCCCCGCCAAGTGACAGAACAAAGATCTTACCCTCTGCTTGTAGCACCTTGATGTCTTGCTTGAACTGAACAGGATCTATTGGTGCACAACTCGAGCGAATATCGCCATTGTATAGGTTGAAATGGACTCTGCCGGTACTGTTGCGATCGTTGTCAGCAAACGCGATATCAATGATGTCCCAATCTTTCGACATTTGATTCAGTGGGATCGGACAGCCCGCGCCATTAACAAAGTTATGCCAGTAGCCAATCAGTTTGTGCCTAGGCTGCACCACGGATTTAGCTGATACCGTTACACTGGTTGAAGATGCTGAGTTATCCTGTGTATCTTTACCTGTCACACTGAGCTGATAAGAGCCTATAGCTGCTGGTGTCCAGCTAAATTGATAAGGAGCCGTATTATCCGTTGCAACTAACAAGCCATTGACGAAGAGCTCAGCACTGGAGACATCACTTTGTAGCGCGCTGACATCAGCAGTCACCGTGACCGCTTTGCCTACCGCGACAACGTCGCCTGAAGCCGGTGAAGTGATCTCGGTAACCAAAGGCTGGTCTGTTATTGACACAGTACGGTTAACTTGGCTGGTATTGCCTTCATCATCTGTCGCCACAACCGTAACGGTTGTTTCTCCAGAGCCGATTGCATTCCACGTCCATTGATAAGGCGCAGCGGAAAGTAGCCCTAATGAAGCGCCATTAACGCTCGCTTCGGCACTGACTACAGTACCATCAGCATCATTTATGCTAGCTTGAATGTTTACATCTGCACCTAGCAATAATGTTTGACCTTCACTTGGCGAGACAAGCGTAATTTCTGGAGCGGTTGCACAAGCCCCAAGGCTGTTCCACGCATCTTCCCAGTACAGGCCAGTTCCAGGCTCATACGCCCATGCCGAGTCGGATGAACACCATCCAGCCACCGAACATTGATACAAGCTGCCGTTATTAGTGACATTCTGTCCACTCTGATAACTAGTGCCAGCAATATAGGCCGCGGCATCAGCACATTTACCACCAGCAAATTCAATGGCTGATACGGTGACTGACGATGACTGAGAGCGAGCTCCGGCATTGTCGGTCGCGACAGCCTCGATAACATAGTCGCCGGCAGAAGCTGCACTCCAAACCGTTTGCCATGGTGGTGTGGTGACAGAATCAACGACGGCTCCACTTACCACAAAATCGACCTGAGTAATGGTGCCATCACTATCCGAAGGTGAAGCGGTCAAAGTCACTTGATCGCCTACGTTGACCTGAGAGTTAGAGGTTTGAAGCGTTACGCTTGGTGGCTGGTTAGTGGCATCAGCAACACTAAATGACTGAGAAGCTGCAGTCGTTGCGCCTTTATCGTCTGTTGCCGTTACCGTTAACTGGTAACTACCCAATTCTGTCAGCCAGTCAGTCGTATAAGGGGCACTTGTTAGCGTTGCCAAAGCAACCCCACCTAAAGCAAACACGACCTCAGTTACCGTGCCATCAGTATCCCCTGCCGTGGCAGAGAAGGTCACGACATTACCAACCGCTAGCTGTGCATTATTTTCTGGTGAGAGAATTGAAACAGACGGAGCGATATTCGCGCCGCCGCTGGAGCAATCACCAAGCTTCGACCACTCTTGGTAAGGCGCTGAATTTTGCTCGGGATCGACATTCACATTCCACCAATTGGCCTTATAAGCCGCAGACTGCCATTGAACCTCGTTGCCACCGTTGTACGTCGCAGAGGGATCCCAAACCGCCAACGCGCTGCATTGAAAAGCCATTGCAGGGGCTGTGTAAAGTGAACTTGCAGCTAACAAGGCCACTGCGGGTAATGCTGCAAACCTAAATCCCGCCGCTGGTTTGTGCGCAGCAGTAAGCTTGGGTTGAGAAATCACATTGGTCATAGAACATCCTTTTATTGAACCAAGTTTTAATGAAGTTGAGTTAGGTTCGATAAGACGCGCCAACCGTACACCAGCCCGACATTATCAAAGCAACCCTCTTCAAATTAGTTCAACAAATCCGTCAACTCGGGTTGCGAAAAAGGAAGAGAAACACTACGCGAGTCATCTAACAAAAAAATCGGCAACGGAGCAACATATCGCGGCAGAAGGCAAACTTGCTCCCATAAAAAAAGCTCCAGTTACCTTTTTGGTAACTGGAGCTAATACAAGGTGTTAACTGTCTATTAATGTTAATCGCCAGCGAACATGTACCCTTCACCATGAACGGTAATAAAAATCTGTGGATTCTTAGGATCCATTTCCATTTTCGCTCTCATGCGACGAATTAACACATCAATCGTTCGATCGTTTGGCGCATCTACTCGGTGGCTGATCATATTTAAAATCCGCTCACGGCTCAGCACTTGATTCGGATACGTCGAGAGTGCGACCAGAAGCTCATATTCCGCCTTCGTCAATTTAACCGGATCACCGTTATTGCTTAAAGAACGACGCTGCTTATCAAACGCCCATTCACCAAAGTGAATGACATGCTCATTTTGAGTGGATGACTCCAACACCGGCTGCTTACGCGCTAGCGCAATGCGCCACAGCAGGTTCTTCACTCGTACCAGCAGCTCACGCAGCTCAAACGGTTTGGTGACGTAATCATCCGCGCCCATTTCAAGACCAACGATTCTATCAATGCTGTCAGTGCGACCGGTCACCAAAATAATACCAATATCAGACTGACTTCTCAGTTCTCTAGTCAGCATTAAGCCATCTTCTTTCGGAAGATTGATATCAAGCATCACCAAGTCGATGCTCGACTCTTGCAGAACCTGACGCATTTCATTGCCATCTTGGGCTTCACTGACCAAATAGCCTTCATTTTCGAAATAGCCAGCGAGCTTACTGCGAGTGACTACGTCATCTTCTACAACCAAAACGTGATATTTCATATCTGTACTATCTCAATCTGTAATGACCGTGTCATTCTATTCATAACCATTCACAATTCTAGTCTACTACAGCATCGAACAGCACAAACCTACTTTTTTTTGATTCAAGACAACCAAAACCGTCGAATAGCATATGCAACAAAAACCAAATCGCACAAACATCTGACAAAGCACTATTTTTCATATTTTTTAATAAATTAACTTATTTATTCACACAACACGTTATTGCTATTCATCTTTATTAGCTAAAATAGAAGTATCATTTTTGGAGACAATACAAATGCAAGAAATCAAAGCATTTAATGAGCAACGTGCGGAAATCTATTGGTGGCTATCAAGCTTGTTTGCTTCTGAGCTGACCGACGATGAGCTAAGCAAATACCACAGCCCAGAAATACGTTCGTTTCTAACCGGACTTGGTGAAAACCCATCGCTGTCGGAGCCAATCAAAACCTTCACTGATTCGCTCAATAGATTGCAAGTACGTGAAGATGCTCAATTGGAGCTCTCTGCCGATTTTTGTGATCTGTTTTTAAAGACCGACAAGCATGGCGCACTGCCTTATGCCTCAATGTACATTGGTACTTCTGGCCTACTCAACGACCAACCTGCGCAAGAAATGGCAGATCTACTCGCCAAGTACGGTATTGCAGTAAATAAAGATCTCAATGAGCCAGCGGATCACCTTGCCATCGAACTCGATTTTCTAGGTAACCTTATCATCCGTTCGAACGAACTGGAGAACGACGCGCATATGAATGACGCACTGCACGAACAAGCGGACTTCATCAATACTCATCTCATGAGTTGGTTGCCTCAGTTTGTTAAAAAGTGCCAACAGTTTGATGAATTTGGCTTCTACTCTGCTGCTGCAAGCCTCTTGCACGCCTTCTGTCTGTTAGACCTGACCTACCTTGCGGATGAAAACGACTAACTCCGATTTCAACTGATAGGTGCGACACATACTAAAGGCGCAAACGTGGTTTTCAGTCATCTGAGTCAATTTTGCGCCTTAGTTATAAATTTGTGGGATAAATGATTGCCAGCTCACTAAGCTGCGACTACAATTCGCCGTTTAAATGCAATCGCCCATTGGTATTACAGAAAATCATCTCCACTTAGGTGGCAATATCGAGCTTTGAGCTCAATTTGTTGATTCTGCCTAGGCTTGCATACACTTGCCGGTTTCCGCTTTTACATCCGTTTATTCACAAAAGCGCTGGAACCACTAAAATTAAAGCGGCACAAACGTTTACTCACTAATTCAATAAGCCGCGACTAATAGGATATCACTATGGCAACCATTAAAGATGTCGCCCGACTTGCTGGCGTTTCCACGACCACAGTATCCCATGTAATTAATAAAACTCGTTTTGTTGCAGAAGCAACGCAAGAAAAAGTGATGGCGGCGGTCGATGAACTCAACTACGCGCCTAGTGCTGTTGCTCGTAGCCTGAAGTGCAATTCGACTAAAACCATTGGTATGTTGGTCACCCAATCGACCAACTTATTTTTCTCAGAAGTTATCGATGGCGTTGAAAGTTACTGCTATCGCCAAGGCTATACACTGATTTTGTGTAACACAGGTGGTGTTTACGAGAAGCAGCGTGACTACATTCGCATGCTGGCAGAAAAACGCGTCGATGGTATTTTGGTGATGTGTTCCGACTTGACTGAAGAGCTTCTTGAGATGCTTGACCGTCACGCAGACATTCCAAAAGTGATCATGGATTGGGGTCCAGAGAGCTCTCAAGCCGATAAGATCATCGATAATTCAGAGGAAGGTGGCTATCTAGCGACTAAGTTTTTGATTGAGAAAGGTCATACCGATATTGCCTGTCTAAGTGGTCACCTAGAAAAAGCGGTATGCCAAGAACGCATCATCGGCTATAAACGTGCACTGGCGGAAGCCGGCATTGAGATGAAAGAAGATCGTATTCTTGAAGGTAACTTTGAATGTGATACTGCGGTAATCGCCGCTAACCGCATCGCCGCAATGGAAGAGAGACCAACGGCCGTGTTCTGTTTTAATGACACAATGGCATTTGGACTTATGAGTCGCCTTCAACAGCTTGGTGTAAACGTACCTGAAGATATCTCTGTTATCGGTTATGACAATATTGAACTGGCTGAATACTTTTCGCCACCGCTGACAACGGTTCACCAACCGAAGCGACGTGTTGGTAAAAATGCCTTTGAGATTCTACTAGAACGAATCAAAGATAAAGGTCACGAAAAACGCATTTTTGAAATGCACCCAGAAATTGTAGAACGTGACTCTGTCAAAGCCCTAACCTAACGCTGACAAAAGTGCCGATTTCGGCACTTTTTTTTGATCTCTATTCAAAATTCCCCCCTACTGCTGTCAATTTTTTATTCACCTTGAAGCACAAATAACCAAACATTATTTGAACTAAGATCACATTTCCAAAGATCACATATCAATAACTTACGTAGTTTTCCTATATGCTATATGTGTCACGCACAGGGCAAACCATCTGAAAGGGTGGGACGCAAAGCCACCGGCCTAAACCAATTTTTATTGATAGGTAGCGGGGTTGCCGATGGCAAGGGCAAAGACTCAGTTATAGCAGTGGCTTAACAGAGCTCTGACACCCGTTTGCTATACTCTCGGACCTGATTTTGGTGACACAATCAATAACACCGAGAAAAGAATAAGCATGGATAATCCTATACTAAAAGATTCAATGCAGTTATTCGCTCAGCTTGGAAGAGTAAAGTCTCGATCCATGTTCGGCGGATTTGGCATCTTCGTAGACGATACGATGTTTGCATTAGCAGTGAATAACAAATTACATATCAGAACTGACCGTCAGACCATTTCCACCTTTAAAAAGCTAGGTTACAAACCATACGTTTATAAAAAGCGTGGATTTCCCGTGGTAACCAAGTACTTCGCACTACCAGACGATTGTTGGCAAGATCAAGACGCTATCTTGACTCATGCTAAACAGGCGCTCGCGTTTGCAAAAACTGAAAAAGAGCAGCAGTCTGAAGCGAAGCCAAACCGATTAAAGGATCTTCCTAATTTACGACTGGCAACTGAGCGTATGCTTAAAAAAGCCGGTATCGAATCTGTGGGCGATCTACAGCAGCACGGCGCTGTTGAGGCATTTAAAGCCATCCAAAGAACCCACTCTAGCTCAGTTGGGCTCGAGTTACTATGGGCACTAGAAGGCGCCATCAACGGCACTCACTGGTCTGTGATACCACAAACCAAACGAGAAGAGCTTGCTAGCTTAATCAACTAACCCTTGGTTTTCCCAATAAAAAATCAGCCTTATGGCTGATTTTTTTCGTATTAGATGAAAGGAAAAGGTCACACTCCCTTTCTACTACACTAATACTAAGACATTACAAAGGATATCGTCATGAGCAAGAAGCTAATACTTGGATTAGTACTGGTTGCCATCATCGTATTTTTAGGCGTTAATTTTGGTCAACATCTTACGCTCGAAAACGCCAAAGCGCAGCAAGCCGCACTGGCTGAGTACATCGATGCCAATTTTGTTACTGCGGCACTCACTTACTTTTTTGCCTACATCGCGATTACTGCGTTTTCGATTCCAGGCGCTGCAGTGGTTACCTTGCTAGGTGCTGCATTGTTTGGTTTTTGGACAAGTCTATTACTGGTTTCTTTCGCGAGCACTATTGGCGCGACATTGGCGTTTTTGAGCAGTCGATTCCTACTTCGCGACTGGGTGCAGAGTAAATTTGGTTCTAAACTCGATACCATTAATAAAGGGGTCGAAAAAGACGGTGCCTTTTACCTGTTCTCACTTAGGCTCATCCCAGTATTCCCGTTCTTTTTGATTAACCTATTGATGGGTCTGACGCCAATCCGCGCATCAAAATACTACTTGGTGAGTCAACTTGGTATGCTGCCTGGTACGGCCGTGTACTTAAACGCAGGTACGCAACTTGCCAACATTGATCGCCTGTCTGGCATTGTATCACCGACAGTATTGGCTTCCTTTGCACTACTTGGTTTGTTCCCGCTCATCGCTAAATGGATCATGGCGCGACTGTCTCGCTCACCGCAGGTACAAGAATAGATGAAGATTTTTATCGGCAACAACCCACCAGAAACTCACATCGTGCAGCAGCAACTGGCTTCAGAGGGCATACATTGCGAAGTGCGCGGAGAGGGAGTATTTGGGCTAAGAGGTGAAGTGCCTTTTGACGAAAGCTCACTGCCTTATGTTTGGCTGTTCGATACTGAGCAATCAATGATGGCAAAAGCCATTATCAAGCAGTGGCAGTTAAAAACCCAATATGCCAATCACGCAGATTGGCATTGCTTTGCATGTAATGAGCTCAATGAGGGACAGTTTGAGGTTTGCTGGAACTGTCAAACCCCAAAACAAGTTAAGATGCCACTGACTTGATGAAATCTATCGAGTGCTTATTGAACTCGTCTGGCCTTTCAACATTGCACACATGACCACAATCTTTAATCTCTAAAAGTCGGCTGGACTTGTGTTCAGCCACCATCTCTTTGACCGGCTTGATAAACATATAATCTTTATCACCCATCAAATACAAAGTTGGGATCGGCAACTCTCGATCTTTGAAGTAACGGTTAAGCGGATTCACTTCTGTTGTCAGTTGATACCAGCGCTTAAACTCTTTCTGACACAACTTCTTCGCTTCACGTACGAATAAGTGACGAGATTCTTTTTGACCCGGCTGTGGCATCACAATGTAAGCAAATAGGCTGTATAACCACATGTAAGGGATCATGTGCTTACTCCAGTTGCCTATCTTCACCAAGATCTGCGAACGCGTGTTAAAACGCGTTACAGCGCCACCTAGCACCATAGAGCGAACTCTTGAGTGCGCGAGCTCCGCAATATTGCGAACGATGATAGTTCCTAGAGACATGCCAACGAAATGTGCTGACTGAATTTTCAAATGATCCAATACGCGCACAATGTCCATTGTCACCTCTTTAAAGGTGTACTTATTGGACATGATGTCTTTTAGAAACTGATTCGACTTACCGTGGCCACGAAGGTCTATAAACAACAGATTGAAATGTTCACGATAAGCACGGATTTGTTTGAACCAGATATTTGAACTACCGCCGGCGCCATGCACAAAAACCACCCACTCGTTACTGGTAGGGTGTTGATACGTTTTATGAAACAGCAAACTCTCTGACATAGTACTCAATATTCTTGATGCAATTGGAAGTAAGTTACCATAATTCGCCTAACGACAGGCAAAAACTATCGATGAATTTGGTAAAAATGATTAATAAGTGTAGCTAAAAATGAAAAAAAGCGGCGATTGCCGCTTTTTAAAGTGAGCTTACTGCTGACTGAGTGCCAAGTCATACATCTTAATGTATTCCTTCGCTGATTCAGTCCAGCTAAAGTCCTTACGCATTGAACGTAGCTGCATTTCATGCATTTGTTCAGGGTGCTGCAGATAAAATAGCAGTGCACGTTGCAGAACAATCAGCAATGCATCATGGCAGGGTTCATCAAAACCAAAACCCGTTGCATTCACTGGATCGTCATCAAAATCAATCACTGTATCTTTAAGCCCGCCCACCTTACGTACGATAGGCAAAGTGCCATAAGCCATACTGTAGATCTGATTAAGACCGCACGCTTCAAACTCCGAAGGCATCAAGAAGAAATCCGAGGCAGCCTCAACTAAGTGAGCAAAGCGGTTGCTATAAGCTTCAACAAACTTGAGCTTGTCTGAAAACTCTTCAGCAAGGTCGTTCAAATGAGACGCGATTTGTGGCTCACCGGTACCGATAATCACTACCTGAACATCATTCTTTAGGAACTTGTCCAAAATTGGCAAGATATAGTGGAAACCTTTTTGGTGCGTTAATCGGCATACCATGCCCACCATAGGAACGTTGCGTTCAGGCAGTCCTAACTCTTGCTGAAGTGCTGTCTTAGAAGCGAGCTTCCCAGACAACATGCTTTCTAGCTCATCACCGTAGTTGGCAGGCAAGAACGCATCATGTTTTGGGTTCCACTCAGAGTAGTCACACCCGTTCACTATGCCATGCAAATCTTTAGAGCGATGAACAAAATCGTCAACAAGGCCATGAGAGCCTAGCGGCGTCACTAGCTCAGCGGCATAGTTTGGGCTAACCGCATTGATTTTGTCCGCAAAGGCAATACCCGCACGCAGCGTACTCACCCAACCTTCACCATATTGCAGAAACTCCATTCCAGAGAGATGGAGCTCTGGAATGATTTCCAGCTGGCTGTATGAAAAGATGCCTTTAAAGATGGCATTGTGAACCGTCAGTACCGATTTCGTACCATCAAAGCGCGTGTCTTCGCCATAACGCGTTCTTAGCAGAAATGGGATGAGGGCTGTATGCCAGTCGTTAGCATGCACAACTGCAGGTTTGATACCAAGCTTTGGTAGAACGTCTAAACTCGCAGCAGCGAAAAAACCAAAGCGCTCGCCGTTATCTGCGTATGCTCGGTTGTGCTCAGCGTAAAGCTCTGGGCGGTCGAAATAGCGATCGCACTCGATCACGTATACTTCTACCCCATCGAGATAGGTTTTTTTAACTTGATAAGGCGTATGAGGCCAATGCTCCAGCTCAGTGGCAAGCACAAACTCATACTGATCCTTATTAGGTAATTTCTGATAGCCAGGTAGCGTAATCGCTACCTCCTTGCCAAGTTCTTGAAGCGCTTTCGGCAGAGCCTTGGCGACATCCGCCAAGCCTCCACTTTTAATCAGCCCTTGAACTTCTGAAACTGGAAACCATACGTCTATGTTTCTCATTCTAGAATCCAACTTTTGTCCCTTTTTTGATGACAACAATGCCACCTGGAGACACATGGAAACGCTTCGCGTCTAGCTCGAGATCCTCGCCGATCACAGTTCCAGGGGCAATTTCAACATTTTTGTCTATGATTGCGCGCTTGATTGTACAACCCACACCAATCTTAACGTCACCTAGAATAACAGATTCACTCACTACAGAACCAGCAGCAATATTACTTCTAAAACCCAGTACCGATTTGTAGATAGAAGAACCACGAACGTAACTACCACCAGCAATTAAGCTGTCCGTCACTTTGATTTTTTGGTGCTCAGCATCGACAAACGTCGCAGGTGGCAAAGGCGGGTAATAAGTATGTAGAGGCCACTTACGGTTATAAAGCGAGAACTCCGGGTCTTCGTGGAGTAGATCCATGTGAGCTGCCCAGTAAGAGTCGATGGTACCTACATCGCGCCAATAAGTAGTATCCTTCTCACCACTAATTTTATTCGTAGAGAAATCATACACATAAACACTGCCTTCAGGGAACATCTTAGGAATGATGTCTTTACCGAAGTCATGACTTGAGTTTTCATTCTCCGCATCAATGCGAAGCTCATTACACAAACTCTCTGCTTCGAAAATGTAGTTACCCATAGACACAAGCGCCATGTCAGGGTGACCTGGTATCGATTTAGGGTTCTCTGGTTTCTCTTCAAAGCCGATCATTTTGCCATTTTCGTCCACTTCGATAACGCCAAACTCAGAGGCCTCGGCGAGTGGCATACGCAGAGCAGAAACGGTCAGCTTAGCTTCGGTACGTTTGTGGAAGTCCAACATCTGACGAATATCCATTTTATAGATATGATCAGAGCCGAAGATGCAGACATGCTCAGGGTTAGCCAGTTCAATGAATCGAACGTTTTGGTAGATAGCGTCGGCAGTCCCTTCGTACCAGCGCTTTCCGTCACGCATTTGCGCTGGGATTGGGTCAATAAATCTGTCGGTAATCCCCGTCAGATTCCAGCCTTTACGCATGTGTTGATAGAGAGATTGGGATTTAAATTGGGTAAGAACATAAATTCTCATCAAGTCCGCGTTAATGAAATTATTGAGCGCAAAGTCGATAAGACGGTAACTGCCTCCAAAAGGTACTGCAGGCTTACTGCGAGATTCCGTAAGAGGACGAAGGCGAGAACCCTCGCCACCAGCAAGGATCATTCCTAAAACACCAGCCATTGATTTCTCCGTTTTTATTTCAGCTTTCCATGTTGCTAGATACTTAGGTTATATATTGGGGGGTATCTAGCGTCGTTTTTAACGGATGACAATGTCGATTACTACACCGATCATTCAAACGTTGAATCTTGTATACAATTCGTTTGAGAGGCCTTATTTTGCTTGTTTTTTGGCCTTATTAGCTCCATAACTTTCGTATGGTTTTTCACTAAATTATCGTTTTGCGGCGAGATTACAATGGACTATCGCTCAATATTAAGCATTGAACCCAATTGCATTGAAACTCTTGTGCTTCGTCACAGAATGCCATACCGAGATTACCCGTTCAACACATAGAGTTAACATTGATTTTACCAAATCGCGTAAATTGATAAAACTTAATAAAAATCAGAGGGCTAAAGTGATATGACCAGTTAAAAAGTTTGAAAAGTGTTACATTTGATTAAAAAGCGGACTGGAGTTAATAAATTATGTATGAAATCAATACAAAAAAGCCCCAAGCGTTAATTGATACGCAAGGGGCTTTTTAAAGCGCAAAGCGCTTAATTTGTTACTCGTTGATTAACGAATGACTTCAAGATTAATGTACTTACCTAAATCTCGTTTCTTGCAGCCAGGTACATAAGGAATTTCACCCAGTTTCGGTGCGCCCATCGAGCTTTCCAGCATCTCAATGATCTCAGCATAATGCTCAACGCCTGGGTTAACACGATTCGCAACCCAACCAACCAGCTCAAGTCCATCCGCTTTGATGGCTTCAGCAGTTAACATCGCGTGGCTCAAGCAACCCAGCTTGATACCCACAACAAGCACGACTGGTAACTTCTCTTGCTTAACCCAAGTCGACAAGCAATCGTCTTTTGATACCGGTACGCGCCAACCACCTGCGCCTTCTACCAGCACAAAATCACTGTTTTGTTTATGTTGCTCTAGCACGTTAGAGAGTACTTGGTAATCCACTTCAACGTCATCAGCAATCGCCGCGATATGAGGTGATGCTGGTAGAGACAATGCATACGGGTTGACGAGATCGTAATCAACATTCAGATTCGCTGCCTGCTGGAGATGCAACGCATCCGAGTTACGTAACCCCTGCTCGGTCTTCTCACACCCTGCTGCTAACGGCTTATACCCTATCGTCGTTTTTCCTTGTGCACCAACAGCACTTAATATCGCTTTTGATACAACGGTTTTCCCAACTTCAGTATCCGTACCTGCAATAAATAGTGCTTTCATCATAATGCAACTGATCCTAAACAAATTTGATAACTGGCGGGTAATAGGCCGTTTTGATTTGCGTACTGCTTGTATTCCAGTTCGAGCATCTTCAATGCACCTCGACTGGTAAACCCTTTGGAGCGACCTTCAACATGCGTTGCTCCAATTCCTTTTAGGTCTTTCATCAAACCAAAAGCGGTTTCATACCACATAACTATTTTCGGCAAGTCTAGTTGATGGTGGATGCACTCAGATTGCGCTAACGCAATTTTTACCTGATTGAGAGAGGTAAAGTCGTTGACATGTTGATATGCATCAATTTTGCCCCATGAACGCTTCAGCTCCAGTAAAGAGCCATCAAGAAGCGTTGAAAAATGTAGGCTTCCACCGGGTTTTGTCACTCGCTTCATCTCACTAAGCGGCACAGCTAAATCACTGCACCACTGTAATGCAAGGCTTGATATCACGATATCAAAACGATTGTCTTCAAATGGCAGCGCCTCTGCGTCAGCGACTTGGTAGTGAACTCGCTCGACACCGCAGCGCTGTTCGGCAACAGCAAGCATCTCACTGGACAAGTCAGCACATACAACGTTCGCTCCCCGCTCCAACAACGCTTTAGAACAATACCCAGTACCACAGCCTAAATCGAGAACACGATATCTTGTCAAATCGTTTGGTAGCAAAGCCAATAAACGATCAGCGACCAAACGCTGAAGCTCGGCGTGCTGGTCATAAAATCTAGCAGCGCGGCTAAACGACTCCGATATCGCAGCTTTATTGGTCTGATAATTCACAAGATTTGCTAATACCTCTGACATTTAGCATCCCTCCGAATGTCGTTTTAAATTGAAAGCAAGTTTTTGAACGGCCTTCGCTTCATGGGCGGCTGATAGCGTAATCCTGAGTCGCGCCGAGCCTTTGGGTACCGTTGGCGGTCGAATGGCCGTCGTCCAACTCTGCTCACGCTTTAACGCAGCGCAAAGTGCTAAAACATCACTTTCTTCGCCAACCAGCCAAGGTTTAATTGGCGTTTTAGTGGCAACAAAACCTGCCGTTCCATTTAACGTTTCATCATAGATAGCGCCGAGTTCAATCAGCATTTCTCGACGCCATTGCTGCGTTTGAATCATCGCGACTGCTCTGGTAATCGCCACAGCATGGGCGGCTGAAAACGCTGTTGAGTAAACGTAGTGACGCGCAAATTGAGTTAGGTAATCTTTCATTTCTCGTGAGCACAATACAGCGGCACCATTAAGGCCAAATGCCTTACCAAATGTCACGACCAGAATATCTGCGCGTTTACTTGTCATTCCGACTGCGCCATTGCCCTGCTCGCCAATCACGCCGATACCATGAGCATCATCAATCATGGACAACGCACCCGCTTGCTTGCACAGAGAGACAAAGCCATCAAGATCGGCAATATCGCCATCCATACTAAACACACTTTCTGTTACTGCCATCATGGGCTTATCGGCCTGCAGCAACTGAGCAAGGTGCCCTTGATTGCAGTGACGATAGCGTTTCATTTCAGCGTCACACAGCATCCCTGCTTCCATCAATGATGCATGGTTTAGTTTATCTTGAAGCAGCAAATCGCCCTTTTGCAGCAATGCAAAAACAACGGCTTGATTAGCGGAAAATCCGGAAGAAAAGAACAGCGCACTGTCATACCCTAGCCATTCCGTTAATGCAGACTCGAGGCTTTGATGCTGATTTGAGTAACCCGTCACCAGCGGTGATGCTGCGCTGCCAACGCCATAGTCACTTACGGCTTGCTGATAGCAAAGTTTGAGCTCATCACTCGCCGCTAAACCGAGGTAGTCATTGGACGAGAAATTATCAAACCACTTACCATTGTTTTGAAAAACCGCTTGGTTACCCCTTTCTAAGGCGATGACAGAGCGTACTAAGTCGCTCTGCTTTCTCTCTTCCAGCGCCTTATGAATGCGCTGATTAAACGCTAGCGTCATAAAATAGGTCGTCTTTGGTAGGACGCGCAGCGACTCGGCTCACTACTTGGTCAAGAAGATCGTTTTCTTGCACCTCATCCGGTTTTTGTGAGGTTTCTTCACGGTTGATCCCGAGCTTTTTAAACAGCTGAAGATCTTTATCTTCATCTGGGTTTGGTGTGGTAAGTAGCTTACAACCATAGAACACAGAATTAGCGCCAGCCAAAAAGCATAACGCCTGCATTTGCTCGTTCATGTCTTCACGTCCTGCAGAGAGACGAACCGCTGAGTTCGGCATCATGATTCGTGCAATCGCGATAAGACGAATAAAGTCAAAAGGCTCGACATCATCCACTTCTTCAAGCGGTGTTCCCTTAACTTTAACCAGCATGTTGATTGGAACACTTTCTGGCTGAACAGGAAGGTTGGCAAGTTCCATAAGCAAGCCCGCGCGGTCATTGGCGCTCTCACCCATGCCAATAATTCCGCCTGAGCAGATTTTCATACCGGCATCACGCACGTGGCTGAGCGTATCTAAACGGTCTTGGTAAGTTCGGGTCGTGATGATATTGCCGTAAAACTCAGGAGAAGTGTCAAGGTTGTGGTTGTAGTAATCAAGACCAGCATCTGCAAGGTGCGTTGCCTGATCGGGCGTCAACATGCCTAGCGTCATACAGGTTTCTAGACCCATCTCTTTGACGCCTTTAATCATATCGGTGAGCAAAGGCATATCACGCTCTTTGGGGTTCTTCCACGCCGCCCCCATACAGAAACGTGTCGAGCCTGCATTTTTGGCTTTTTGCGCAGCATCAAGTACGCGCTCAACTTCCATCAAACGCTCTGCTTCAACATCGGTTTTGTAGCGTGCGCTTTGTGGGCAGTACTTACAATCTTCAGGGCAAGCACCGGTTTTAATCGATAACAGGGTGCTAACTTGAACATGGTTGGTTTGCTGATGTTGACGGTGTACAGTTTGCGCTTCGAACAATAGATCCATAAATGGCTTGTTCATCAGCTCTTGCACTTCGGCATGCGTCCAATCGTGTCGTACTTCCACAGTTAAATCCTTTGCTCTCATTGTTTTTAGTCTTGGCTAGTGTACCGACAAGCGATACACTGTCAACACCGACCACAAGCACAAGTTTACACTTGGTTAAAAGTTAAGCGACCGAATTTCATGGATTTAGATTTCGACAAAAAACACATTTGGCACCCCTACACTTCCACACTCAATCCCCTTAGTTGTTATCCCGTAGTATCCGCTAAAGGCGTTCATCTGACTTTGGAGGATGGAACAGAGCTCGTCGATGGGATGTCATCTTGGTGGTCGACCATTCATGGCTACAATCACCCTAAGCTCAATGCAGCACTGCAATCTCAGAGTGAACAAATGTCCCACGTGATGTTTGGCGGTATCACCCACCAGCCTGCCATTGACGTCAGTAAGAAGCTGCTTCAGCTTGCACCCGATAATATGGAGCACATCTTCTTGGCCGATTCGGGTTCGGTAGCGGTTGAAGTGTCACTGAAGATGGCGCTGCAATATTGGCACGCTCGTGGTGAGCGCAGGCCAAAGTTCCTCACTCTCTCCCACGGCTACCATGGCGACACGTTTGCTGCCATGTCAGTGACCGATCCGAATAATTCCATGCATAGCTTGTACAAAGGATTTTTGCCTGAGCATATCTTCGCTGACTCTCCAGAGATTGGTTTTTGGGACGAATGGATAGAAGCGGACATCAGTGATTTCAAATGCAAAATGGATACTCATCACTCTGAAGTCGCTGCGGTGATCCTTGAACCTATTGTGCAAGGGGCTGGCGGAATGCGTTTGTACCACCCTACTTTCCTGCAGCGTGTGAGAGAGCTCTGCGATAAGCATGGTGTCCTACTTATTCTTGATGAGATCGCGACTGGCTTTGGCCGCACCGGGAAACTGTTTGCCAGCGAACACGCCAACATCCAGCCAGACATCATGTGCGTCGGCAAGGCTCTCACCGGCGGTTACATGACACTGTCAGCCACGTTAACCAGTAAACACGTAGCAGACACAGTATGTGGCGGCGAAGCTGGCTGCTTTATGCACGGCCCGACCTTCATGGGTAACCCGCTGGCTTGCGCCGTGGCAAGCGCGAGTTTAGATATTGTTGCGAGCAATGAATGGCAGTCTCAAGTGAGCAGTATTGAATCCCTGTTTGCAGAATTACTGCCTAAACTAACACGCTATTCGAATGTAAAAGATGTGCGTTGGTTGGGCGCAATCGGTGTGGTCGAAACCCATAAAGCGGTGAATATGGAAGTGATTCAGAAACACTTTGTTGAGCAAGGAGTTTGGATACGACCATTTGGTAAGCTCATTTACATGATGCCTCCCTACATTAGTCAGCCAGAGCATATTGAAAGGTTGGTGGCAGCAATCGAGACGGCTCTTAAGAATGAAGAGTGTTTCAACTAACAGCAAAAAAGCGGCTGCTAACGCAACCGCTTTTCAATGCTTCTCCCAGACAAGCACTGCCTGAGCTGGCTGTCCTTGCTTCCTCTACGATTAAACAGAGCCTGTCGGTAACGATGATGTTCTTGGTTTGACTGACACTCAATACAGAGTCTCACACCTTTGATAGCGGTTCGCCTTGCTAGTGGAATAGGTTCCCCACATTCATCACAAAACTCGGCACTCACACCCTGGCTTGAAAGACTGCGAACCCTTGAAATTTCATCGTCTATGGTATTTTGAATTTGTTGGCTGACACTATCGTCATTTGCCCACCCTACGGCCATAACATCCCCTCCTCATTATGTGAGAAACAAACACGCTCCGCAGCAGAGGTGGGTATTATAGTTGTTTAAGCTGACTTGATAATCACATCAAATACATAAAGACTATTACAAATTGGTAATAATCCTATTGGTGATAGTCGAGAGATAAGAATCACAAGGCAAAAAAAAGCTCGGCAATGCCGAGCTTAGAAACTTGTGTATCGCTAACATTAGCCGATGTGCGTAGCGCCGCCCATGTACTTCTGTAGCGCAGTTGGGATAGCAATACGGCCGTCCGCTTCTTGGTTATTCTCAAGAATAGCTACCATAGTACGACCCACTGCAAGACCAGAGCCGTTTAGTGTGTGAACAAGCTCAGGCTTCTTCTCACCTTTACGACGGAAGCGAGCTTGCATACGACGTGCTTGGAAATCCCACATGTTTGAGCAAGAAGAGATCTCACGGTATGTCTCTTGCGCTGGAACCCAAACTTCTAGGTCGTAAGTTTTACGAGCACCGAAGCCCATGTCACCAGTACAAAGAACCACTTTACGGTATGGAAGCTCTAGCAGTTGTAGAACTTTCTCTGCGTGACCGGTTAGCTCTTCAAGCGCATTCATTGAATCTTCTGGCTTAGTGATTTGAACCAGTTCAACTTTGTCGAACTGGTGCATACGGATAAGACCACGAGTGTCACGACCATAAGAGCCTGCTTCAGAGCGGAAACATGGTGTGTGAGCCGTCATCTTAAGTGGCAGATCAGCCTCTTCAGAGATGGTATCGCGTACTAGGTTAGTTACCGGCACTTCAGCAGTTGGGATTAGAGACAGTTTACGTGGCTCTTCATCGCTTGCTTTTTCAGTCAGTGGCTCTGTATGGAACAGATCTTTACCAAACTTAGGTAGCTGACCTGTGCCAAATAGGCTGTCAGCGTTTACTAGATACGGTACGTACATCTCTGTGTAGCCGTGCTCTTCAGTATGAAGATCAAGCATGAACTGTGCGATAGCACGGTGCAGACGAGCGAACTGACCTTTCATGACGATAAAGCGAGCACCAGTGATCTTCGTTGCGCTGGCAAAATCTAGACCGCCACCCATTTCACCTAGGTCAACGTGGTCCTTTACTTCAAAGTCGTAAGTCTTAGGCTCACCCCAACGAGAAATTTCTACGTTGTCGTTTTCATCTTTACCTTGTGGTACATCGTCCGCTGGCAAGTTAGGCACAGAAAGTGTGATGTCTTCAAGTTGAGCCATTACCGCTGCTAGCTCTTCTTTCTTCGCTTCAAGATCGCTACCTAGTGTACCGATCTGCTTTTTGATCTCTTCAGCGCCTTCTTTGTCGCCAGCAGCCATCTTCTGACCGATCTGCTTAGAAATGGAGTTACGCGTGGATTGTAAATTCTCAACTTCTACTTGAATCGACTTACGTTGATCTTCAAGTTTACGGATAGTTTCTACGTCTAGCGCGAAGCCGCGACGTGCTAATTTTTCAGCTGTTTCATCCAGCTCTGTACGAAGTAATTTAGAATCCAGCATTGCCAATCCTATGCTTTATAGTTGTGAAGAACTCTGTCCCTGGTCAATTCCTAACCAAGGACAGATATTGATTTGTTAACCGAGTAAAGATAACGAAAAGCCACTACTTTTCATAGCGCTTTTGTGGGCTTTTTGCGTCTAAATCCGCCAGATAATCTAACTTTTCGCCAATTTTGGTTTCGAGCCCGCGATTTGTAGGCTCATAGTAACGGGTACCCGCCATTTCAGGAGGCAAGTAACGCTCTCCAGCGGCATACGCACCCGGCTCATCGTGTGCATAACGATACTCTGCACCATAGCCCATGTCTTTCATCAAAGACGTAGGGGCGTTTCTTAAGTGATGTGGTACTTCATACTCTGGGAGATTGTGGGCATCTCGCAGTGCTTGCTTCCACGCAGTGTAAACTGCATTACTCTTTGGTGCGCACGCAAGATAGACAATCGCTTGTGCAATCGCCCGCTCACCTTCAGCAGGACCTACACGAGTGAAACAGTCCCATGCGGATAAAGCAACTTGCATCGCTCTTGGGTCAGCATTTCCGACATCCTCTGACGCTATCGCCAATAAACGCCTCGCGATGTACAAAGGATCGCAACCTGCTGCTATCATTCTTGCTGACCAATACAGAGCGGCATCTGGGTTTGAGCCACGAATCGATTTGTGCACAGCAGAAATCAGGTCGTACCAAATGTCACCTTTGTTATCGAAACGATTAACCTTCTCTCCGGCGACTTCAGCAAGTAACGGCAGTGTAATGTCTTTCTCACCAGCCTCGTTCTCCTCCGCCATATCGTACAGAAGTTCAAGGTAGTTCAATGACATCCTTGCATCACCGTTTACCAACTCGGCAAGGCGATCAAGCACATTGTCATGGAACTTCGCGGCGATTGCGCCTAGGCCACGCCGCTCATCATTTTTTGCTTGTTCAAGTACCAGCAAAATATCAGCAGTATCGAGCGAGGTGAGCTTATACACCCTTGCGCGTGAAAGCAGTGCGTTATTGAGTTCAAATGACGGGTTTTCAGTGGTAGCACCAATAAAGGTGACCGTGCCGTCTTCGATGTGTGGCAAGAAAGCATCTTGCTGGCTTTTATTGAAGCGATGTACCTCATCGACGAACAAAATGGTGCGTTTGCCAGCGAGTTTGTTTTCTCGAGCACGCTCGATTGCCGCACGGATCTCTTTAACGCCGGAAGTCACCGCAGACACACGTTCCACTTCTGCGTTGGCATAATTAGCAGCAACCTCCGCGAGCGTTGTCTTACCGGTGCCAGGTGGTCCCCACAAAATCATTGAGTGCAGTTGCCCAGCCTCAAGCGCTCGTCTTAGCGGTTTCCCCACACTCAAAATATGCTGCTGACCAATATATTGCTCAACGGTTTCTGGGCGCATTCTAGCAGCAAGGGGACGAAAATCTTCGTCCCCTGAAAAATCAAAACTGAAATTACTCACGATAACGTCCTAGCTACCTAGTTCCGTTGGTCATCAATTTCGACACCATCCGGAACTACAAAGGTAAATCGGTCTGAGGCAGGTTTGCCCACTTTTATGTTATCGAAAACAAAGCGGCCTTTTTGGCCATCTTGCTCAATCACATTAAAGCCATGAACAATGCCTTTGCTATCGATATTGATTTGAAATTGGCCTTGCGTTGAGTCGACGGCCGTTGGGACTAAAGTAAATACATCGCCTTTTTGGTTGACGCTGTAGTTGTCCCAATCGCTAGCACGATTGCGTGTCAGTAACACGAATGGCGTCTGCTCTGTTGCTTGCTCTTGATTGTAAATACTGACCTGCTCGATAAATGGGCTGTAGTACCACAGGTTTTGTCCATCGGATACCAGAACGTTTTCATCAGGCAGTGTCGTCACCCAGCG
Source organism: Vibrio wakamikoensis (assembly GCF_050337275.1). NCBI lineage: Bacteria > Pseudomonadati > Pseudomonadota > Gammaproteobacteria > Vibrionales > Vibrionaceae > Vibrio > Vibrio wakamikoensis. Next base: position 43,333 of record NZ_JAKJST010000035.1, read on the forward strand.
AAACATGCTTGGGCGTAAAATATCGACATTGCCTTCCCCTTCCATAACAACATCCCCATCAGGACTGGTCACTTCTTGAGTAAAAGTCGCGCTAAAACCATCATTCAATTGAAGCCTTTCACTAAGCTCCTTTTGCGGCGTTGCAAAAGCCAGGGCTGAAAAACCTATTGCTGAAGCACTTAACATCGCGGCATTAAACCATTTCTTCATTTGATTTCCTCTTACCTCTTAAGGCGAATCGAAATTATTCTTTTGGTGGCGCTGGCGCGAGGACTTCGCGGTTACCGTTATGACCCGGTGCGCTTACGATACCTTGAGCCTCTAGCTGCTCGACAATACGCGCAGCGCGGTTATAACCAATCTTAAATCGGCGCTGCACACCTGAGACAGAACCTCGACGTGACTGAACAACATGTTCGACAACTTGATCGAACAGTGGATCCATGTCTTCGTCACCTTCCATCTTTTCACCTGGTAGCAACGTCTCTGGAGACTGCTCGCCATTGGTGATTTCATCAATATAGTTCGGCTTACCGCGTGCTTTCCAGTTATTCACCACGGCATGCACATCATCATCAGACGCAAATGCACCGTGTACACGAGTTGTATGACTAGAGCCCGGTGGCAGATACAACATATCACCCATACCAAGCAGGGATTCTGCGCCGCCTTGGTCGAGAATAGTGCGTGAATCGGTCTTGGTCGAAACCGTAAAGGCGACACGAGTCGGAATGTTGGCTTTAATCAAACCGGTGATCACGTCTACCGACGGTCGCTGAGTTGCGAGTATCAAGTGAATACCGGCAGCACGTGCTTTTTGTGCCAAACGCGCAATGAGCTCTTCTACTTTCTTACCCACGACCATCATTAGGTCGGCAAACTCATCGACAACAACAATGATGTATGGCAGTTTCTCAAGCAATGGCGGCTCTGGATCCATGCTGTCGCCTTCTTGCCACAAAGGATCATGAATAGGATGACCTGCGTCTGCTGCCATTTTCAATTTGTCATTGAAGCCCTTGATGTTACGAACGCCAAGCGCTGACATCAACTTGTAACGGCGCTCCATCTCACCCACACACCAACGAAGTGCATTCGAGGCATCTTTCATGTCGGTTACCACCTCAGAAAGAAGATGAGGAATACCTTCGTAGATGGAAAGCTCCAACATTTTCGGGTCAATCATGATAAAGCGTACGTCTTCAGGCGTTGCTTTATAAAGCATACTCAAGATCATGACGTTAACACCCACGGACTTACCTGAACCGGTTGTACCCGCGACAAGCACGTGTGGCATTTTCGATAGATCCGCCACCACTGCTTCACCTGCAATATCTTGACCGAGTACTACGGTAGTTGGTGATTTGGAATCGATAAACGCTTGGCTACCAACCACATCTGAGAAGAAAACGGTTTGACGTGTCATGTTTGGCAGCTCAAGACCAACATACGGCTTGCCCGGAATGACTTCCACTACACGAACCGCCATCGCCGACAGTGAGCGTGCTAAGTCCATTGAAAGGCCAGAAATTCGACTTACCTTTACACCAGGAGCAAGATCCAGCTCAAAGCGGGTAATCACTGGGCCTGGGAAAATATCCACCACTTCCGCTTTGATTTTGTAATCCGCCAACTTAGATTCAACCAAGCGAGCAATGTTTTCCAGCGCTTCTCGGTCAATAAAGTTCTCTCGCTTCTCTGGGTGGTAGAGAAGTTCTAGCGTTGGCATCGGCTCTACTGGTCTAGGTAAATTCTGATCCCGCTGAACCAAGAATGGATTCATTTTTGCCACTTGCGCTTTTTGCGCCTCGGCCACTATGTTTTGGAACGCCTCGACATCTTGATCAACAGGTTCGTTTTCGGCTTCTGCATCGATAGCATCGAAATCTACTGTCGGTTCAATATGTGATGTTGAAGACTCAACATCTATATCAGCAGTATCAACCCATGGAGGCGTAAAATCCTCTACCTCTTCAACTTCTTCATATATCGAAGGCTGAGGGTGCACCTGCTGCGTGGCTTCATCCATTGCATAGGCTGATGACTCTACTTGTTGGTTAATTGGCTGTTCACTAGCCAAAGGTTCAGGTTGAGGCTCATGAGCAAACATGGTCTGGTGATTACCTGGCTCTTCAAATGTTGGAGCCGCTGTTTGTTCTGCATTTGCCATTGCCGCAGCTGGAGCTGTTGCCGCCACTGACGCAGTAACACTCGACGCTGGCGACTCAGGCTCTTCTCCCTGATTCGCATAGTCATCACTAGAGCGAGCAGCATTTTCCAACTCTTCAATAGTCGCACCAAGCTGACGAGTGCGTTCTACCTGAGGTGGCTGAGATTGAAGAGAACCCGACACTACCGGTTCAACAGGTTGTACTGTTTCAACCGCGCTCACTTCTGATGGCGCTGACGTTACTTGCGGTGCGATTGATTCTTGTGAAGCAGTGTCGTCTTCTGGTTTTGCAAACAGTGGGTCATAGGCTGGTTCAGGCTCTGTCGCAACCGAAGGCGTCGACTCTGGAACATGAATATTGTATTGCTTCTTGCTGGTAGCCGGAGCCTCTTGTACTGCACTGTCTGCGCTAAAGCGTGGGAGCTCCTCTGTGTCATCGGACTCTTGGTCGTCAAGCACAGGCTCATATACTTCTTCTTTGGTACCACGAACCTTGTTGACCAATGCGGCACTCATCGATAGCACGCTATCACCGATCCACTCGACGACTCTTAGCCAAGAGATGCCAGTAAGTAGTGTAAAGCCCGCTCCCCAAAGAAATAGCAGCACCAAAGTCGTACCAAGCACATTCAGCGTTGGTAAAGACAGGCTGGTTAAAACATCTCCAATTACGCCACCTGAGGAGAAGTACCAGATATCATCAAAGTTGATGTCAGCAAGGCCACAGCTCGTCAGAATAAGAACGGTTAGTCCAAGTAAACGCGTACCCCAGATCATCAAATCAATCGGATCATCTTCGTCACGATTGCGGAAAAAGACCCAAGCACTCAACGCTATGATGAAAGGGATTGGGTATGCCAAAGAGCCGAAAACAAAAAATAGAGTATCCGCTAGCCACGCACCAACAAAGCCGCCAGCGTTTTGAATGTCACCACCCCATGCAGTCTGTGACCATGAGGGATCCGCCGGACTAAAGGTGAATAAGGCTACAGCGAGTAGAATAGAGGTAAGTACAGCTAAGATGAAACAGCATTCTCTTAACCGCTGAAATCCGTTTAGACGAGTCGCCTGAGGCTCTTCACTCGTCTTGATAATCGTTTCGACTCTTTTTTTGTCCTGTTTGAACATAACCAACATCTAATTATTGAAAACAGTCCGAGCGGCAAAAGCCGCTCGGTGTATTCATTGATTTAACCACAATGAGGATTAAAACCCAATCTGACTCGAGAATAAAGCATGCTTTATCATAACTTTAGTCAACTTCTTGTCAGACTTGGAAACGCCGTCTCTAGCGCGTTTTAATCACAAGCTGGTTAGTTTGTTTCACTTCTTCCATAACCACATAGGTTCGCGTGTCATTCACACCAGGAAGGCGAAGCAAAGTATCCCCTAAGAGTTTACGATATGCGCCCATATCCGACACCCTTGTTTTCAAAAGATAGTCGAAATCACCTGATACTAGGTGACATTCTTGAATATCGTCTAACTTCTGTACCGCTGTATTGAACTGTTCAAATACATCTGGCGCTCCACGGTTCAATGTAATCTCTACGAATACAAGTAGTGAAGCATCTAAGTACTGCGGATTTAAGAGTGCGGTGTAGCCCGTAATATAACCCTGTCTCTCCAAACGACGTACACGCTCTAGACATGGTGTAGGCGATAACCCTACACGTTTTGAGAGTTCGACGTTTGAAATACGACCATCTTTTTGCAACTCATTGAGGATGTTGCGATCGATACGGTCTAGTTCCTTGGACGGCTTCTTATAGTTGTCTGCCATTTTTTATTCCACCTTGTTACTTCCTTGCAAAAAAATATACTACAACTCTGTAATATACAGTATCAAATTTTGTGTATTAGCTTCTATACTAGACATTAATTCGACAATAACACCCTACAAACAGTTAATACAACCACATTATAATGAGGAGTCAGGATGATAATTGGCGTACCTAAAGAGATTAAAAACCACGAGTACCGAGTTGGTATGGTTCCGGCGAGCGTTAGAGAACTAATCTCACACGGCCACGAAGTTTACATTGAAACTCAAGCTGGCACCGGTATCGGTTTTTCAGACGATGATTACATCGCTGTAGGCGCATCCATTCTTCCTACCGCTGCAGACGTCTTCGCGAAAGCAGAGATGATTGTAAAGGTCAAAGAACCCCAAGCTGTCGAGCGTGCTATGCTACGTGAAGGACAAATTTTATTCACGTATCTCCATCTAGCACCAGATTTTCCACAAACTGAAGAGCTAATCAAAAGCAAAGCTGTCTGCATTGCCTATGAGACTGTAACAGATAATATGGGTCGTTTGCCACTACTAGCACCAATGTCAGAGGTCGCTGGGCGAATGTCTATACAGGCTGGTGCACAAACACTCGAAAAGTCCAATGGTGGACGTGGTCTACTACTTGGTGGTGTACCAGGTGTTGAACCGGCGAAAGTCGTCGTCGTTGGTGGCGGTGTAGTTGGCTCTAACGCTGCTCGCATGGCTGTTGGTATGCGTGCAGACGTCACAATCCTCGACCGCAATATTGATACATTACGCGTTTTGGATGAAGAATTCCAGGGTCGCGCAAAAGTTGTTTATTCTACAGAAGACGCACTTGAGAAGCATGTTCTAGAAGCAGATCTCGTAATCGGCGCTGTTTTAGTCCCAGGTGCTGCTGCACCTAAGCTCGTCACCAAAGAACACATCGCGAAGATGAAGCCAGGTGCGGCAGTGGTTGACGTTGCTATCGACCAAGGCGGTTGCTTCGAAACTTCTCACGCGACAACTCACGCAGAGCCAACTTACATTGTTGATGAAGTGGTTCACTACTGTGTCGCTAACATGCCTGGTGCGGTTGCTCGTACTTCTACGTTTGCACTGAACAACGCGACGCTACCTTACATCATCAAGCTCGCGAACAAAGGCTACCAGCAAGCACTTACTGAAGATAAAGGCTTCCTAGATGGTCTAAACGTGATTCACGGTAAAGTAACGTGTAAAGAAGTGGCTGAAAGCTTTGACCTTGAATACGTTGAGCCAGCAACGGCTATTGCGATGTTCAACTAATAGGTCTTTAACCACAAAGAACGACATCCAAATTGAAAAACGGGCTTATTGCCCGTTTTTTTGTGCCTGCGTTTTACGCTTAACTTATCTGACGCTATGACTTAAACGCGTGCAGCAGTATGTTACGCGGAGTAGTGGCAGTATCGCAAAAAGTCGACAAGCTCACCTGATAGCCGTGAGACTTCAAATACAAGGCTTTGTCCAGCGCTAGCCACACCTCAAGCGGACGACGAAACACACTTTGCACCAAGCTCAGCGCTTCCATCTTCCAAAAACGCGCCTGCCCAACCCGCTCAAAATGCTCGAAATCAACCTGGGGTATAGTGAGTGACTTCTGCGCTGCTGCCCAATGACAAAAATGCTCAAATCCATCAGAAAGCTGCGACTTTTTGATACTCGGTACCGGCTCATATCCCTCAGTAACCTGATTTTGCTGACAGAGCGCATCAAAGCCAAGCCTAAACACCATCTCTTGCTCTCTGTGACGTTTCACGCGTTCACCACCTGTGACGGTTTCCTGAAGGGGAATACGTAGCTCTTGCTTTGTTAATGACAGTTCGGCTTGCCTACCTAGCTCAGATAGAGGTTGGTATTGTTCGTCTTGAATTAAGTGATAGCAACAAGGTGACAAAGTGAGTGCTGGAAGCCTAGCACCTATAGCATGATGAATCAGCGTGACATGCAGATCACCACACGCATGCAATGCAACCGCATGTTGATTGGCATTGAATACCTGCTTAGAACTCTCATCAAATGCATCACCTTGTACGAACTGCATGCTTAAACCACGTCTGTTAGCTTCATGCTGCCCAGCGTCACAAAGGGCTTGCTGATATTCAAAGCTCGTCACCTTCTGCTCAGTTTGAGAGGAAAGAATACGCCCAAGAAAACCTTTACCAGAGCACCACTCTAACCACTCGCTACCATGATGGTTATTGATGCATGCAGAACCCATTTGGCGAATTTGTTCAAGCTTGCGCCCTGGTACGCCAGAATCGAGGCCACGGGGAAGAGTTAAATGGGAAGCTTCGCCGATCGAATCAATCACGGCAGCCTGTTGAAGCGCATGTAACTCGGGTATGAACGGGCTAAGCGCCTCTGCGCACTGTAACGGAGACTGCTTCAAGGTTTGGATGTGTTCTGGGGAGCATTCAGAAAGCCACTCAGATAAGGCTGGATGCTGTGATTGCCAAGGAAGCTGACCACTGACTATTTGAATAAAGGGATCATGCCGCCAATAATCTTGGTAGGCTTTGAGTATGGCGGTAAGTTGGTCAAATTGCTGGCGCACATTTCCCCCTATTCTTCAGGCAATGCGAAACTGCATGGATTGTAGGGGGAAGTGAGTACTAACAAAAGTACTTTGTGTTATCGAATCGGCAATTCGATATCTCTGAACATCTCTTCAATTTCGGTGTTCGACTTAAGTGATATCGCCTGTTCCACCACTGGACGGGTTAAATGAGGCGCAAATCGCTCCATAAAGTCGTACATGTACGAGCGCAAGAAGGTGCCTTTTCTAAACCCAATGCTAGTGGTGCTCGCTCCAAAGATATGGCTAGCGTCAATAGCAACAAGGTCCGTATCTTGAGAGTCATCCATCGCCATACTGGCAATAACGCCAACACCGATACCCATACGTACATACGTCTTGATTACATCGGCATCCGTTGCTGTAAAGACAACTTTTGGTGTCAGTCCTACTTTGTTAAATGCCGTATCTAGCTCTGAACGTCCAGTAAAGCCAAACACGTAGGTCACCAAAGAATAGGCCGCGAGATCTTCAATCGTTACGCGGTCTTTTAGTGCAAGTGGATGGTCTTTGGGTACCACAATAGAGCGGTTCCAGTGATAACAGGGTAGCATGATCGCGTCTTGGTAAAGGTGCAGCGCTTCCGTTGCGATAGCAAAGTTTGCAGTGCCTTTCGCAATGGCTTCTGACATTTGCGATGGCGTGCCCTGATGCATGTGCAGCGATACTTTCGGGTAACGAGCTGTAAACCCTTTGATGACTTCAGGGAGCGCGTAGCGCGCCTGCGTGTGCGTGGTTGAAATGTTCAATGTACCCATTTCAGGATGAGTATGTTCCCCTGCTACGGCTTTGATACTTTCAACTCGAGACAGAATTTCTTGAGAGATTCGAACGATATCTTCGCCGGCATTGGTCACCTGAGTTAAATGCTTACCGCTGCGCTCAAAGATTTGGATCCCTAATTCGTCCTCCAACAAGCGGACTTGTTTACTGATACCAGGCTGAGAGGTATAGAGACTTTCTGCGGTCGCGGACACATTTAGATTATGGTTCACCACCTCGACAATGTACTTTAACTGCTGTAACTTCATCTGCTCGTCTTCATCCTTGTCAAAATTCGGCTCAGCTCACCACCGCCAGCCTAAGCATATAATCAATAGTTATAACGAATTACTAAACAGATTAACAGTTTTTTTGGATAGGAATTGTTCTACCTCTCAAACCCGCTCAGAAAGTTTCCACGTTTTCCTCGGATTATGACCAATTCAACAACTTTGCAGTGTTGGTCAGTTAGCCTTTGGTGTATCCTGTCCCATTAGACTGTAGGGAAACTCACTGTAGATACAAAACGTTATGAATATTGGTTTAATTATTGCGCTCGTCGCCCTTTTGCTGGTTTTGGTACTGGGCTACAACATCATGCTGCAATACAAACTAAAAGCCGAAGCCACTAGAAGGCAAGAGTCGGCCAGATATGTTGCCTTGATTGATGCCACTGAAGAACTGATCAGTGGTGCGAGCTACTTGCCATACAGCAAAGAACTAATGCTATGTCTTCATAACCGCATTTTAGATGCCGTTACGAATATGCATGAGTTGGATCCTAAGAACAAACACTTAGTGCAACGCGTCGAGGCCGCAAAGACACAAATTCAGCAACTGCAAGAAAACTACGAAGGCAGTGAAGCCACATCGTTCAAAGTGCCAACCAGCGACAAGCAAGCGATCATTATGTTGAAACTGGTCAAACGCCTGCGCGATACCGTTCGCACTGAACACAACAAAGGACGTATGGATACCCAATCTTATATGGTTGAAAATGCGCGCCTTGAAACGATCCAGATCCGCATCAACATTGAGAACGTCGTCAAACGTGCTCATGATTCTATGGCCAAAGGACAGCCTGGTACGGCGGCACAGCTGCTGAAAAAAGGGATCGATGCGCTAAGCTCGAAGAACGACAACTACTCCATTCAAGCCAAAGAGAAGCTCACCGAGATGCTCGACAAGCTGCAAAACTCTCGCCAAGCCAAGGCTGAGGAGAAACAGCAACAAGCCAACAGCGAGCGAGACGACGACATCAATGCTCTGTTTGGTGAGAAGAAAAAGTGGTAGAGTTAACCAAGGTCGCAAGCGCGGCCTTTTTTAATTCAACAACAACGAAATTAGCCATGATCAGTCCCTCTCAAATCGACACCATTTTAGAACCCATCAATCAATTTCTGCACTGCTCGACTCCAGATGCTTGGGTGCAAGAGGCTAAACGCCCAGAAAACCTACCAGTGATCCTTATTGATCACCTATTGTGTGAGCTTAAAGCCGGCCAATCCGCAATGTACTTAATTCGCAAGTATGCCGTTGATAAACAGAGCAGCTCAGCACTGTTTGAATGGTTCAAGCCCTATGAAGACTTTGCGTATCGCCGTATTGGTGACATGGCTTCTTTGAAGGGCAAAAGTAATATTTCTAAGTCGATCATTGCTAAGTCTGATTCACCTTATAGCCAAGATTTGATCGACAAAATGGTTCTACTGATCAAAGAAGAGTTGCATCACTTCTATCAAGTGTTGGAAATCATGGAAAAGAAAGGTATTGCCTATGAGCCAATACCGGCAAGTCGCTATGCTAAGGGGCTGCTTAGCCACATGATAACGCATGAACCCAACACACTTATCGACAAACTGATCATTGGGGCTTATATCGAAGCACGCTCTTGTGAGCGTTTTGCCAAACTTGCGCCGTTTATGGACGATGATATCGCGAAGTTTTACGTGTCCCTGCTTCGCTCTGAAGCTCGTCACTATCAAGACTACTTGACGTTGGCAGAGCAAGTGGCAGGCAAAGACATCAGTGAAAGAGTTGCTTACTTAGGTAAGGTGGAAGCTGAGCTGATTTCCTCGCCAGATACCGACTTTAAGTTTCACAGCGGTATACCCGCTTAATACAACAATGCCAGAGCTGTTAAGCTCTGGCATTTTTAGTTTTACTCTATCGATTAACGTAGAGAGGCATTTAACCTAGAGAGGCGATTAGCTTAAAGAAGCATTGATCTCAGCAAGAACCTTAGCAGGATCCTCAGCTTGAGTGATTGGGCGGCCAATCACGAGATAGTCAGAACCGGCTTGGATTGCCATATCTGGCGTCATGATACGCTTTTGATCGCCCACTGCAGCGCCTGCAGGGCGAATACCTGGCGTCACCAACTTGAACTCTGTACCTAGCTCTGTTTTAAGCATGCTTGCTTCTTGCGCCGAACAAACCACACCATCAAGGCCGGCATTCTTTGTTAGATTCGCTAAGCGAAGTACTTGTTCTTGAGGTGCTACATCAATACCGATACCCGCTAGATCAGACTGCTCCATGCTAGTCAGCACCGTTACACCAATCAGTAACGGACGATCTTTACCGTAAGGCTCTAAGATCTCGCAAGATGCTGTCATCATGCGCTCGCCGCCACCAGCGTGAACGTTTACCATCCAAACACCCATTTCCGCTGCAGCGCGAACGGCTTTCGAGCAGGTGTTAGGAATGTCATGAAACTTAAGATCTAGAAATACTGAGAAGCCACGCTTGTGTAGCTCTCGAACGAACTCAGGACCAAATAGTGTGAACATCTCTTTGCCCACCTTCAGTCGGCAAGAACTTGGGTCAATTCTATCGACAAAAGCTAATGCATCGGCTTGGTTATCATAATCCAGTGCAACAATCACTTTTTGGTCAATCATTTTCGCTCCTCGTTTTACTCAAAAAAAGCAGCACCTAAGTGCTGCATTACAAATCTGTTTTGGTCTTGGCTACTCGCCGTCCAACCCTCGAATGGGCTTGATCGTACCCCATCCCTTACATGAAGGACAATGCCAATATAATGAATGCGTCGAGAAACCACATTTACGACATCGATAATGCGGCTTTGTCTTTAGCTGCTCACCTACCAGAGATTGCAACGTCGTCAAACTCTCTTTCGCTCTGCCTTCTTCAGCGTTGGCAAGGTGATAATCCATCAAACGATAGAAGCCCTTCATTGTAGGGCTGCGCACCAACTGCCTCGTTAATAGCGCTTGTGCGGCCTCTGTGCCGTCATGCTGGGCAACAAGCTGAGCAAGCATCAATTCTGCAGAGACCCCTGCCCCTTTATCGATGCTGGCTCTTAGAAACTCGACCAAACCTTGTTCTTGGCCAAGGTGGTGATAACACTCTGCTAAAGTAGGTAAAACTTCACTAATAAAATCTTTATCTTGCTCGAGCACCGACTCCATGTAGGAAATGGTTTTTGGATAATCTTCGTCTTCAAGACAGAGTTTACCCAATGAAATACTCGCTCGAGTACAACGAGGATCCACGGCCAGTGCTTTCTTAAAGTTCTGAATAGCCTTGTTGGTATTGCCATCGGCCTTCTCGATCATGGCAAGCTCACACCAAAAGTGGGCGATACTGTTTCTAATACGCTTTTTGCCCATTTTCAGCAGCGCATTCGCAACCTCGATCGCCTTATGCCACTCACTCGTTTGCTGATAGATAGCAAGCAGCTGAGTTAATGCTGCTTCGCGATGTTCGGGCTCATCGACCAGTTGAACAAAGATCTTCTCTGCTCGGTCTAGAAAACCAGACACCATGTAGTCTTTTGCTAGCTGCTGCAAAGCGAGGTTTTTCTGATCGATGGTAAGTCCTGATCGAGAAATGAGGTTTTGGTGAATACGGATAGCACGGTCAACTTCACCGCGAGAACGGAATAGGTTGCCGAGAGCAAGGTGGGTATCAATCGTTTCGTTGTCGACCTGAAGAAGCTCAATAAAGTGATCGACCGCTTTGTCTGACTGATCTGACAACAATAGGTTAAGGCCCGTCATGTATTGACGAGAGATCTGATGCGATTGCTCTTGGCGATCATGCTTAGCACTGCGCTGGCCCATGTACCAACCGTAGGCCGCCGCGATAGGCAAAAGCAAGAATAATAGCTCAAGCATTAATTAAATCGACCTTAACCCTTTATCTCATTAATTGCTGGTAGTCGCGACTTCTTTTGATTCAGAAGGCGTCTGTTTAGCCAGCTGCTTCTTTAGCTTACGCACTGTCATTTGAGACTTCAGGTGTAAGCTACCAAAAATTAACCAAGCAACCACGAAGCCAACCACGAATACACTGCCTAGCAGCGTCGAGAGATGGAAGTCACCTTGCGCTAACAAGTAGTTGAAGGTTACCACTTCCTGGTTTTGAGAACCCAGAGCTAGGGTTACCAGGAACAATGCGATGAGTACAATTATTTTTAGAATCTTCATATGCTCGTGCCATAGTTATTGGATAGCTCGATTATGCAGGAATTTGCCTCAGCGCACCATGGTCTAAGGCAATTATCTTGATAATCTAAGTGATATTTAGAGCAACTAGCCTATTCTTTATCCAAGCAATTGAAGCTCATCAAAGCCGCTCGCCTAAACGTAAAACGGCACACTAAAAAAGTATGCCGTTTCATCAAGATAGAAGCTCTATAGACTTTCGTTCACACGCTCACGAAGCTCTTTACCTGGCTTAAAGTGTGGTACGTACTTACCTTCTAGCTCCACTTTATCGCCTGTTTTAGGATTACGCCCAACTCGTGGCTCACGGTAGTGAAGCGAGAAACTACCAAAACCGCGGATCTCAATACGGTCCCCACTTTCCAGTGTAGAGGCCATATGTTCCAAAATATCTTTTACCGCATCTTCAATTTCCTTTGCGGATAAGTGAGTTTGCTCCGCGCAGAGTCTTTCTATCAGTTCAGACTTAGTCATAGGTAGTTACCCTCGTTACTCTTAATCTTTAGTGTCTCTATCTTCGATGTCTCATACTACAGCGGACAGCGGTCTACATATATTCTACATCAACAATGCACTAACTGCCTGTATAAATTGATAATAGTCTAAATTTCGCAAAGATAAAAACAAAAAAAAGGAGCCTTACGGCTCCTTTTTCACTAATGGCGTAAATTATTCGCCTTTAGCAGCTTTGAATGCATCAGCCATAGCATTACCGAACGCGCCTTCTTCTTGCTTGTTCAGTGAAGCCATTGCTTCTTGCTCGTCAGCTTCATCTTTAGCTTTGATAGATAGGTTGATTACGCGGTTCTTACGGTCAACACCGGTGAACTTCGCTTCAACGCTGTCGCCAACGCTTAGGATTAGAGACGCATCTTCGATACGGTCACGTGATACTTCAGAAGCGCGGATGTAACCTTCTACACCTTCTTCTAGCTCGATAGTAGCACCTTTAGCATCAACTGCAGTAACAGTACCGTTTACTAGAGTACCTTTCTTAGTGTCTGCAACGTAAGCATTGAATGGGTCATTTTCCATTTGCTTAACGCCTAGAGAGATACGCTCACGCTCAGCGTCTACTGCTAGAACAACTGCAGAGATCTCGTCACCTTTCTTGTACTCACGAACTGCTTCTTCACCAGCAACATTCCAAGAAATGTCAGATAGGTGAACTAGACCGTCGATGCCGCCTTCTAGACCGATGAAGATACCAAAGTCAGTGATAGACTTGATCTTACCAGTAACTTTGTCGCCCTTAGCTTGCATTTCAGCGAATGACTGCCATGGGTTAGCTTTACACTGTTTCAGACCTAGAGAGATACGACGACGTTCTTCGTCGATATCAAGAACCATAACCTCAACTTCGTCGCCAACATTAACAACTTTAGATGGGTGGATGTTCTTGTTAGTCCAATCCATTTCTGAAACGTGTACTAGACCTTCAACGCCTTCTTCGATTTCAACGAAGCAGCCGTAGTCAGTTAGGTTAGTAACACGACCAGTTAGCTTGTGACCTTCTGGGTAACGCTTAGCAATTGCTACCCATGGATCTTCGCCTAGTTGCTTAAGACCTAGTGATACGCGAGTACGCTCACGGTCGAACTTAAGAACTTTAACTAGGATCTCGTCACCAACGTTAACGATCTCAGATGGGTGCTTAACGCGCTTCCACGCCATGTCAGTGATGTGTAGAAGACCATCAACACCGCCAAGGTCAACGAATGCACCGTAGTCAGTAAGGTTCTTAACGATACCTTTAACTTCAGTACCTTCTTGTAGAGTTTCAAGAAGTTCGTCACGCTCAACACTGTTTTCAGATTCGATAACAGCACGACGAGAAACAACAACGTTGTTACGCTTCTGGTCTAGCTTGATAACTTTGAACTCTAGCTCTTTGTTTTCTAGGTGAGCAGTGTCACGGATAGGACGTACGTCAACAAGAGAACCAGGAAGGAAAGCACGGATACCGTTTAGTTCAACAGTGAAACCGCCTTTAACTTTACCGTTGATGATACCAACAACAGTTTCAGCTTCTTCGTAAGCTTTCTCAAGAACGATCCAAGCTTCGTGACGCTTCGCTTTCTCACGAGAAAGTTGAGTTTCACCGAAACCGTCTTCAACAGCGTCTAGAGCTACGTCAACTTCAGCGCCAACTTCAACTTCAAGTTCGCCAGCAGCGTTCTTGAACTGTTCAGCAGGGATAGCAGACTCAGACTTAAGACCAGCGTCAACAAGAACGTAACCGTTCTCGATAGCTACTACAGTACCTTTAACGATGCTGCCTTGTTGGAATTCTGTTTCGTTTAGAAACTCTTCAAAGAGTTGAGCAAAAGATTCAGTCATTATTTAATCTTCAATAAGTAAACGTCCATGGGCATCCTACCGCATGGGGTTGATAATTTAGTCGGTCATCATCCTTGCGACCAACAGCTCAAAGCCCACCAAGTCAGTGCCTATTAAAGGCTACTTAGTGAGTTTAGATTCGATATATTGTAGCGCTTTTTCCAACACTTGCTCGATGTTTAGCGAGGTTGAATCTAGCACAAGAGCGTCATCAGCCGGACGAAGAGGGGCAACCGCTCGGTTGCGATCTCGGTAGTCTCGTTCTTCGATCTCGCTCAAAAGGTCGTCAAATCTAACATCTAAACCCTTTAGTTGCAACTGCTTAAAACGCCTTTGCGCTCTTTCCTGCGCACTTGCGTCTAAGAAGATTTTTACAGGTGCTTCAGGAAAAACCACTGTGCCCATATCACGGCCATCAGCAACCAATCCAGGTTCAATGTTAAATGCACGTTGACGACGCAATAATGCTTCACGTACGCGTGGCAGTGCCGCTATTTTGGAAGCTGCATTGCCGGTTTCTTCTTTACGAAGCTCGCCAGACACATCTTCCCCTTCCAGAATCACTTTTACCAGTTCGCCTTCAGCAACAAACTGTACATCTAAATGCATCGCTAGCGGTACCAAAGCATCTTCTGATTCTAGATCTACTCCGTGGTGAATCGCCGCTAATGCTAAAACGCGGTAAATAGCCCCTGAATCCAGCAAGTGATAGCCTAATTTTTCAGCCAACAGCATACACAGTGTGCCTTTACCAGCACCACTTGGTCCATCCACAGTAATCACTGGTGTGTTTAAGGACATGTTCTACTCCACGTTGTCACATTATTGTTGTTAATTTTACGGCGCAGAATTATATACCCTATAGCCTTAAGTTGCTATGTCTTTGCTAGTTTGACTCTATGTTCTCATGCAATCTATTGATTACTGAGACCATCCTATAAGCAAAACACTTCGGTAGCGCCGCTCAGCCACGTCGAGCTGCAAAGTGTACCCACTATAGTCACCTTTTTGGTACTGCTCCGACAAATGACACAAACTATAGAGTCCCCCACAAGCGCCTAGATTGCCTAGCAACATATCGAGAAACACAAATTCCGTTTTTGAGCTGATGATGGATGAGGGCTGGTGAATATTGCTGTAAGAAGGTCATGAAGGTTGGTCATTTTCGGATGAGTCAGGTCTGAAAGGGACTGAATCGCTAACTGATTTTTGCCCCTTTACGAGCTAGCAATGCTTTTGATGGTTAGTGTTGTTGTCATATAGGTCTCGTTGAAGCATTTCTTAAAGCTTACAGCGCAGATGGAGTGCCCGGCAGATACGCCTTCCACCAACGCTGTGTAAATTCATTCATCGTACTCAGTGTCATCACTTCGCCGAACATGGGAGTGACGAGTTCTACCTGATGAGACCGTGCCTCTTGTTCTATCTTCTCGAGTGGTTCAAACCACGCATGATTGCTTAAGTTAAATGTAGTGTTATGTATTGGGACTAAATAATGCCCCTGAAGATCGCGATGGGCTTGCACAGTCTGTTTCGGGAACAAGTGTACAAACTGCCATAAACTATTGTAAGCACCGTTTTCCATTAACGTCACATCAAAAGGGCC
>NZ_JAKJST010000036.1:0-58167 GCF_050337275.1 Vibrio wakamikoensis
CATGGACAAATGGCGATACATGGACAAATGGCGATACAGAGACATCCCAACAACACTCCAAACCATCATTTCCATTGGTAACCTTCGTCTGCGAATAGTCGTAATTCCTGTATCTTCCAAACACTGGGAAATGAGTTCTGGAGAAAGCAGATCAGATAAACCCGAAAGTTGCTCTGCAGAGAATTGATGAACTTGGTTAAGAGCCTGTCTTAAAAACATAAAAAAAATCCGAGTGCATTGAATACACTCGGATTTTGACACTTTGAATGGATCGTTCAACCGATCATTTAGTTGTTAACTGATCGGCATTACGGATTATCCGTCGCTTTTTTTAATGTTTCGAGATTACTGAGCAACAATCAATGTCAGTTCCACTCGACGATTGCAGGCTTTACCAAACTGTGTAGAGTTGGTACACGCCGGAACGTATTCTCCGTAACCGCGAGTGTAGATCATCTGTTGTGGGACCTTATTGCCAACCAGTGCTCGTTTAACCGATTCCGCTCGCTTATCTGCCAAGGAGTCATTGAGTTTCACTGTACCGGTATTGTCGGTATGACCACCAATGACAACATCCACCCCGTTTTGATTTGACAAAAAGCTAGCGAGCTGACTTAACCACTGAGCAGAGCCGTCTGCAACGTTGGCAGAGCCCGTATTAAAATGGATTTTTTGCTTAAGGCGAATCATCACATAATCACCGGGGATCAATTCATAATCCAATCCGTGATTCACCAAATACGTCTCCAACTCATCCCATGACTGAGTTCGATATTGACCATTAGGTCCACCGACTCTCGCACTCGACATGATCTGCGCCTCGGCCCAATCGGCGTGCATCACATCGCTTTCACCACGCGGCGCAGTCTCTAGCATTGCTGGGAACATTTTACTGGTGGTTGCGGACATCGAACTGCACCCTGACAAAATGATCGCAGCAGCGCCCGTTACAGCAACAGCTACGATTTTTTTCAGTTTCAACATCACCCACTCCTCACTTTTGAACTTACTCTTTTATCGACCGAAATAGTCAAAGCTTTACAATAAATCTTTCGTCTTTTCCCCTCTTGTGTGGTTCACTCATTCAACGTTACACTCTTTGGGTTAAATTCATTTAGAAGCATTATTATGTTAAAAACACTTTCTAAGTCATTATCTATATTAGCGCTGGTTGTGGCTGTTGCTGCTTGCAGCGAGTCATCTACTCCAGCTGAAGGCAAACAATACCGCACGCTCGACACCAATTTAGCGACGTATCGTCTTCCACAAGTCACTGAAATCTTTTCTTTAAGCTGTGGCCACTGTCGTAACCTAGAACCAATGTTACCCGCTCTAGAAGAACAGACAGGTGAAAAACTGGGCAAACTGCACGTCATGTTCAATGACAGTGCTAAAATTGCCGCAATGATTTTCTACACTGCGGTAATGCAATCCGAAAACGGTAAAGTGCCAGCTGATATGAAAGATAGCCTTTTTGCTTTGGTTCAAGATCGCGACCTTGATGGAGAAGCAAAAAAAGCGGAACTTGATCGTATTTTCCACTCTCGCGACATGGTAAGCCCATACGAACTCGATAAAACGCAACAAGAGCAGCTATTTCGTTATCTAGAAGTCGCGGAGTCAGTCTCTGTTGAAGCGCAAATTAATGCGGTACCGACATTTATTGTTAACGGCAAGTATGAAGTCATGGTCTCTGGTCATCAGGGAATCGATGAAATCGCTGAAACCATTAATTATCTAAAAACAAAATAAAAGGAAAGATTGTGTCTAAAATTCTTATCCCTGTTATCGTTCTGCTGCTGGCAGCTTTCATGATTTATCGCACTTGGAACAACAGCAAAGCAGGTGAAGAGAACTTCCAACAAGGTCAGGCATTTTTACTAGAGAATGCCAAGAAAGAAGGTGTGATCAGCACTGAAAGTGGCCTTCAATATGAGATCCTTCATAAAGGCGACAATACTGAAACGCCAACGGCTAAGAGCAAAGTAAAAGTGCACTATCACGGTACGCTAATCGATGGCACTGTTTTTGATAGCTCCGTTGATCGTGGAACACCAATCAGCTTTGGTCTTAACCAAGTGATCAAGGGCTGGCAAGAAGGCTTGCAATACATGTCAGAAGGCGACAAATTCCGCCTGTACATTCCTAGCACGCTAGGTTACGGAAAAGGCGGTAGCGGTCCAATTCCACCTGCAGCAGTATTGATTTTTGATGTTGAGTTAATCGAGATTCAATAAACTCGCGCTCTAATGAAAGATTGAGAAACACCCTAATTAAACGCCCTATCATCATTGATAGGGCGTTTTTTCATTACACAGGATAGAATTCAAAGCTGGTTTCAGTCACTAAATAGCAGTCCATGCCTGCCGCGCGGGCAGCTTGCAGTCCCAGTTTCGTGTCTTCAAAAACGACACAGCGTGAAGCTTGCTTACCCATTTTCTCCGCTGCCATTAAGAAAGTATCTGGATTCGGTTTATGGCTGTTCACCTCGGTTGCAGACACGACACAGTCAAACGCCTCCAACACACCTGCTTCCGTGAGCAACTTTATTGCAGAGTCGCGCTGGCTGCCGGTACCAATCGCCATCGGCTTCTGACCTCGGTATTGTTTGAATACTTCATAAGTATGTGGAATTGGGGCACCATGAAATGGCAACGTAGCAAACATCTCCATTTTGAAAGCCGACACGGTTTGCTGATCCAAACTCAGGCCGTAGCGCTGGTTTACCTCACCTGCAATCTTATAGCTCGGCATGCCTCCAAGTGAATGCAGCCAAGTCCGATCAAATGGAAACGCAAAGTATTCCGCAGTTAACTCCCATGCTTTTACGTGGTTCGGCATGGTATCCAAAAGCGTACCATCCATATCAAAAATAATTGCATCGTATTTTTCTAGCTGTAACAAGACGTTAACCTCTTATGTTCATTTTTGTGCTCTAAAGCCTACACCGTTCGCTAAAGAACGGCATACTATTACCGATATAAATATCAACAAAGAGTTCCATCAGGTCGATTTATATGCACTCGATTCCATTTCTTTTTCTTGCTATTGCAAATGAAGACTAAAAATCAATAACTTGCTATATTGCGCACCCGAAACGGTTCCAAGTTCAAATAATAACAAAACTTTGCGTCTACTGATCCCACTTCAGTCAAGGCGTTTCAATACGGATAGATAATTAGTTAAGGCTCACTATGAAGATTAAGCATCAACTTCTACTCTTAGGATCGCTGTCACTGTTGGCGATACTTGCGGTACTCGGAACCAGTACCTACTTCGCCCGCACTACCGATAACCTTTCCAATGCCGTTACGCAACTTGGACAACTAGAAGTCACACTTCTCAACCTTCGCCGTAATGAAAAAGACTTCTTACTCCGTAAAGATGAAAAGTACTTAGATAAGTTCAACACTAATGCTGGTTTGTTCAATGAGCAAAAAAGCGCGTTAGAACAAACTCTCGAAGCATCCAATGTTCCACTACCGAATCAACTCGATCGAGAGTTGGCTGATTATCGTAGTGCATTTACTAACTTGGTCGCGGCCTATAAAACATTAGGCTTGACGCCTAATGACGGCATTATGGGGCAGTTCAAGCAAGAGTTAGATAGACACCAGCGTAATAATCTAACTCTATCGCTTATCGAACTAGAAAATGCCGTGCTTACAGGTTCTACTCTCTCTTTGAACAAAAGTGGCATCGCGCCGCTAGATCGACTAGGCCAAGAGACGTTAACACAACGCTCCATCATTGGTTTTAAATACGACCAAGGCTTGCTAGGTGAAACCCGCAGCCGCTCTCACAGTATTGAATCAGATTTCAAAGCCTTTAATCAAACCGTTCACAACGCGTTGGATCAAGCGATTGCCACACTAACAACAATCAAATGGGTTATTTCTGGTGGGCTTATCTTTGCGATCGTCGCATTAATTGGCATTATCCTTCGCTCCATCAGCCGTGACGTTGATACGTTGCAGACCAATATTTCCACTATTGCTCGCACAAACGACCTTACAACGCATGTGCCGTCGGAAGGTAAAAACGAAATCGCTTCGATTGGTCGCGCGGTCAATAGCCTACTCGACAGCTTTAGAGCGCTGGTCGCCGATACACAGCAGCAATCTAGTCAGCTAAAACACAGTAGCAGCAACATGAGCTCCGAGCTGCAACTTGTGGTAGAACAGTTCCACAGCCAAAGCGATCACACCAATTCAATGGCGGCTTCCGTTCAGCAAATGGTGACCACTATCGATGAGATCTCTCAAACGACGCACAAAGCTGCGGATGTCGTTAACCAAGCAGCAGACAATTCTCAGCAAAGCCGTACTTTTGTTGATGACACCGTAAGTAATATTCAATCCTTGTCTGCTGTGCTAGCTGAAAGTAATGATGAAATACGTTCATTGAGTGACCATGTAGGCAAAATTGGAGGTGCCGTACATATCATTCAAGATATTGCTGAGCAAACCAACCTCTTGGCGCTCAATGCAGCCATCGAAGCGGCGCGCGCGGGTGAGCAAGGCCGAGGTTTTGCCGTAGTTGCAGATGAAGTTCGCGCGCTAGCAAGCCGAACTCACCAATCCACAGAAGAAATCACCAATTTGGTGACCGCTATTCAATCTCAGATGACCACGGTCGTTGATGATATTGAGCAGTGCAACACACAAGGCGCTGCAACGCTATCCGCCTCAGCCAAGTTAGATACAGCACTGCAACAAATCTCTACTGATATGTCTGAGATCCAAGCAAACTCAGAGCAAATCGCTGCCGCCATTGAAGAACAAGGCATAGTTATGAATCAAGTTGGCGAGTCGATTACCGAACTGAATGAGATCTCCACTGACAATATGAGCAATGCCAATGCTTGTATTGAAGAGGTTCAAAAGGTTTCAGGGCAAACTCAACATATGGATGATGTTGTATCGGGCTATAAAATTTAGTCCTGACTCAAACACAGATTTACCTAATCAGCCTTTGCCCTGCGCAAAGGCTTTTTTTTATTATCAACAAAAACTAAAAACTGTTTACTAGCCTAGCTTCTTGGTGAGTTGCCTTCCGTTGTCTAATCTATAGCTGTTCATTCATCAGGAGACGACCCCCATGCAAAAAACACTTTTATTAACTGGCGCGACCGATGGTATTGGCTTAGAGACAGCAAAAAAACTCGCTCTACAGGGTCACCACATCCTAATGCATGGGCGCAATGAAGCGAAACTTAAAGCAGCAGTAGAAGAAGTAGCGGCGTTAAATCGCAATGCCAAGATTGAAAGCTATGTCGCCGATCTGTCTGTTCTGAGCGAAGTCAGCCAGCTGGCCACTCAAGTCTCTGAGATGCATGGCAAACTTGATGTGATTATCAACAACGCAGGCGTGTTTGCCACACCAAACACTCTGACAAACGACGGCCTAGACGTACGTTTTGCAGTAAATACCATCGCCCCATATATTCTGACTCGTCAGTTATTACCGCTATTAAATAGTGATGGCCGCGTAGTGAACTTATCATCAGCGGCACAAGCACCTGTTGATGTTCAAGCTATGGTTGGTCGTCCGGTACTTTCTGACAATGACGCATACGCGCAGTCAAAACTGGCTATCACCATGTGGACACAAGCCATGGCGGCTGAGTATCCAAGCGGACCTGTGTTTGTTGCCGTCAATCCGGCATCCTTCTTGGGCAGCAAAATGGTTAAAGAGGCGTACGGCGTAGCTGGTAACGATCTGAATATTGGTGCAGACATTCTCGTCAGAGCCGCTTTGGCTGATCAGTTTGAAAATGCCAGCGGTCTTTATTTTGATAACGACATCGGCAAGTTTGCGAAACCGCACAACGACGCGCAGAACACCGAAAAGGTTGCAGCAGTCATGTCTGCTCTTGATCATTACCTATGAGCATTCGCTCAAAGAGGATCTGTGTCATAAATCCCAATATGGCGGCGTACCAAAATAGTCGCTAAAGAAATCAATAAAAGCTCGGACTTTCGGGGCAACGAGCCTTGAACTTGGGTACAACACCCAGATAGCGGTATCCGATTGGTAAGGGGTTTGCTGTAAAATTTCCACCAGCTCCCCATTTTTTATTTGCTGATACACACTCCATGTACTGCTCATCGTAATTCCATGACCTGCCATACAAAGCTCACGTATCGCATCACCATTATCTGAACGAATTTTGCCCGCAATCTTAATGCTGACATCACCATTCGCAGTTTTGAAATCCCAATGATCGATACCGGTAATTCTGATGCACTGATGATCTTTTAAAGCCTGTGGCGAATCGGGCGTTCCATATTTAGCCAGATAATCGGGTGAAGCACAGATGATACGATGATCTGGCGCTAATTTTTTGGCAATCAAACTGGAGTCTTTTAGTTCAGCGTTACGAATGGCTACATCAAAACCGCCATCCACTAAATCAACAATCGAATCAGAAAAGCGCAGGTCGACTGAAAGCTCTGGATTTTGCTCCATAAATGCATTCATAGCTGGCAGTAAATGCATACGGCCAAAAGACGAAGGCGCTGTCACTCGCAACGTGCCGGAAGCCAATGCGCCCTGCCCGCCAATAGAAGCTTTGGCGAGTTCAACACTATCAACCACATTTTCTGCATGAGGCAAAAACGCCTCCCCCTCCTGCGTTAGAGATACTTTTCGAGTGGTGCGATGGACAAGACGGGCGCCAACACTTTCCTCAAGTTTATTGATATGAGCACTCGCCACGGCGGGCGACAAGCCAAGTTCTTGCCCTGCTTGGCTGATGTTATGGGTACTTGCTAGACGAATAAATAAACGTAGATAATCGATGTTCATAGCCAATAATCCACAAAGTTATTTTTTCACCATGACCAAATCATGATCCATCAGTTCTTTAACAAACGGTGACGGTGACGATTGATAAGTAATCCACACTCGACTTTTCGAACGGGTCATCGCCACATAAAATAGGCGTCGCTCTTCTGCATGAGGATATTCATCTGAGCCTTTCGTTAGTGCATCACTTAAGTGAATAAACTTACGCTTAGCCGGGAACTGCCCTTCATCGGCATTGACGATTATAACAAAATCGGCCTCTTTACCCTTACTCGAGTGACAGGTCATAAACTCTAATGACAGATTAGTAAATAGCTTCTGCCAATCATGAAACAGCTCTGGTTTGTGATAATGATTACGGCCAAGCAGTAGCACCGATTTGGCACTCTTTGCCTTGCTGTTGATATCATCGAGAATTTTTTCTACTCGATTACCATGTTCAATCACAACCGCTTTTTGCTTCACAGCTTTGTGGCTTTTTATCTCTTTACTGATTTGCGCAGGGTTGGCCTGAATAAAATCAGACGCCACTTCACTGAGTTTGTCACTGAAGCGATAAGTGGTATCCAGTAAATGCACCGATGAATGAGGGAAACGGTCGCTAAACTCGGTGGTCAAATCTACATCGGAGCCAGTAAACTGATAGATTGACTGCCAATCATCCCCAACAGCAAACAGCGACGCTTTATTGTCAGGCTGTTCACATAAAGACTGCACTAAGGCTAGGCGATCGGGTGAGATATCCTGATACTCATCAACCATGATGAACTTCCACGGTGAAGTAAACTTCTTCGAACTCACTCGCTTAGTTGCGTTGGTAATCATCGAGGTAAAGTCAATCTGGTCATTGTCTTTAAGCATCTTTTGCCAAGCTTGATAGCAAGGCCAGCACAATGCTAGCTCACTATTCAAACGTGTGTATTCGGCATCATCGATAAGCCGTTCTTGAATCGCTTTTTTGCTCAGCCCTGTTGCGATCAACTGGTCGAGTTGCTGCTCAAGCCAAGCAATCAACTTAGGGTTTTCACTCTGACTGCCAAGTTCTTCATCGCCTTTTAGGTAAGCAATAGGCCATTTGGATAAGTGCTTTTGCCAACGCTTGAAGTTGGTGGGCGTCATCCAGTGTTTTTTCAGCCAATCAATACACCACCCATTTTTCTGTGCTGACTCTGTGGCGAGCGGGGTAAGTTTCGGCGGTTGAATTTCTGTCTCTTTGAGGATTTGCAGGCCAAGCTGATGAAAAGTCAGTACCGCAATGTCATCAGCGGTTTTACCAAGCTTTCTCTCTAATCGCTCACGCATTTCATTGGCGGCATCACGACCAAAAGCGACAAGGAGTATCTGCTCTGGATGTGCTAAATGACTTTGCAACAAGTACGAAACCCTTGCCATTAACACACTGGTTTTGCCTGAACCTGCTCCAGCTAGAATCAAATTCTGATCATTGTTATGCAAAACGGCCATTTGCTGCGAATAGTTCATTGGCGACGATTCTGATTGCGTAAACAGCACCTGCCAGTTTTCGCGCTCATCAACCAACCAGTTGGTGTTGCGTTCTTCCAGTGCGTGTTGAGTCTCATCTAGCCATGGCAGCAACTTTTGGATTCGATTCGGCATAGTACGCATTGCCTCGGAGATTGACATGTTCATCTCCAGAAACTGACTGTTTACCTCATCTACCCACCCTGTCATCAATGAATGCGGCAGGAACTGAGGTAATGTACGCAGTCTTGTCAACTCCTGCTCCCACTTTGGCAAGTAGGTTTTAAGCATGGCACTTTGTTCTCGATGCCAGTTTTGGTACACCGATACAGCATTCTTGGCAAATCGTTGCACTTCTTGCCATGGCAAACCTTGTACGACCCAGCATACCTGCTTATCGTCACTCTCATGAGCATGAACCGTAATCGAAGACCAAATTAAGCCCCGCTTAACGCTAAGCTTGCCGCTCCATTCACAGAAAGGTATTCGTACCTCCGCTCGAACAGAATGCAGTACTAAGCAGTGCGGTTGCAATTCAATGGTTCGGAACTCATGTTGAGTAAAGATTTCAGCGGTCGGAGTGGCGGTTAGCAGCATGATAAATCGAGATAACGTGGTATTCATTGTGAGTTATAGTAGTCAGTCTACTGTATCAACTCGCTAAATCCATCCAAGTTTATGTAATAAGTGTGAAAAAGAATCCAAATAAAAACGCTCCCAGCCGTTGGGAGCGCTTTTTAGCATCAATTTACTTGTTGGTCGGTGTCTGTAGCTTCTCCATCACATCATCCAAGTTAAAGCTCGCTGCTTTTTGCCTTGGCGGAAATTCTTTGAAGGTCTCTAGGAACTTACCTACATATACTTGCGCCGGTACCAGTAGATAAACCCTATCGATCATCCAGTCATAGTAAGTGTTGGACGTCACGTCAGCGACTTCATAAGGATCCATTCTCAGGTTGAAGATTTTCGGTACACGAAGCGTAACAAACGGTTCTGCCCAAATACGCAGTGTTCCTTCTACGCGTTGCTCCATAAACACCACTTTCCAATTGTTATAACGCAGTGCGGTGAGATCGCCATCATCAGAGAAGTAGAAAATTTCCGCACGTGGAGACTCTTCAGTTTCCCCCGTTAAATACGGTAAGAAGTTATAACCATCTAAGTGAACTTTGAAGCTCTTGTTACCGGCTTGGTGCCCTTTAAGTAGCTTCTCTTTTACATCTGGCTCACCCGCTGCTGCTAGGAAGGTTGGTAACCAATCCATGTGGTGCATGATGTTGTTAGACACACTACCCGCTTCGATTTTGCCTGGCCACTTAACCATTGCAGGCACTCGGTAAGCACCCTCCCAGTTGGTGTTTTTCTCGCCACGGAAAGGAGTGAGACCCGCATCTGGCCAGGTGTTCATGTGAGGGCCATTATCTGTGGAATAAAACACAATGGTATTGTCTTCAATACCTAGCTCGTCAACTTTCTTAAGCAGCTCTCCAACATGGTTATCGTGTTCAATCATGCCATCTGCATAATAACTGATACCTGATTTGCCTAGGTTGCCGTCTTTAACATGGGTACGGAAGTGCATGCGCGTCGCGTTCCACCAAACAAAGAACGGTTTTTTCGCCGCGACAGCACGATCCATAAAATCGAGCGCAGCTGACAAGGTTTCTTCATCCACCGTTTCCATACGTTTACGCGTTAAAGGTCCTGTGTCCTCAATTTTACCGTCAGCAAATGATTTGATGACGCCGCGAGGACCAAACTGTTTACGAAATTCTGGATCTTTCGGATAATCGATGTTTTCTGGCTCTTCTTCAGCGTTCAAGTGATAAAGGTTACCAAAGAACTCATCAAAGCCATGGGCGGTGGGTAAAAACTCATCTTTATCACCCAAATGGTTTTTACCAAACTGCCCGGTCATATAACCGTGAGGCTTAAGTAGCTCTGCAATCGTGGCATCTTCCGCTTGCAAACCTAAATCTGCACCAGGAAGACCCACTTTGCTTAAGCCTGTTCGAAGTACGCTTTGACCTGTTATAAATGTCGAACGCCCAGCCGTACACGACTGCTCGCCATAATAATCGGTGAACATCATTCCACCTTTAGCAATGGAATCGATGTTAGGCGTCTTGTAACCCATTAAACCAAATGTGTATGCACTGACGTTGGATTGACCAATGTCATCGCCCCAGATTACGAGGATATTGGGTTTATCCTCGGCATACGCACTTGCTGAAACACCAATTAACGCGGTAGCCAATACAGCTAAGCTCCGCTTAAACCTTGTTGTCGTTGTCATGTAAACCTCTACGTTAGTTGGTTGCATCCCGCCCATTAACATATAGTCGCTAACATGCATAACTACCACTAACACAACGGTTTTTCTTGAAAATGTCATCAGGTTATAAAGCTGAATTATTCGACACTAATCACATACCATTCGGTAAGCTTTTTTGTTTCCATATATAGCTAAAGCTATTAGATATCAGTTAGATAAGAATGGTTATAACTTTTCTTTATAGTCTCTATAAGACGACTTCCGCCTGCGACTCGCCTAAAGTGCCAAACATCCGGATACCTTTGGGTGTCTCGTTCAAATCCAATAAGTTAAAAAACGATGGAGTCTAGAATGGCGAACCACTTAAGTAAGATCGCAATGGGCGTAGGCCTTGTTGCTACATCTTCCGCAGCTATCGCAGCAGACCAACCAAATATCCTAGCGATTTTTGGCGATGATGTTGGTTACTGGAACATTAGTGCCTACAACCAGGGCATGATGGGTTATGAAACCCCAAACATCGACCGTATTGCTAATGAAGGTGCCTTGTTTACCGATCACTATGGTCAGCAATCATGTACTGCTGGTCGTGCAGCATTTATTACGGGTCAAGAGCCTTTCCGTACAGGTCTTCTTACCATCGGTATGCCAGGTTCGACGCACGGCATTCCAGACTGGGCTCCTACTATTGCAGACTTGTTGAAAGATCAAGGCTACATGACGGCTCAGTTTGGTAAAAACCACCTGGGTGACCAAGATCAACACCTACCTACAAAACACGGTTTCGACGAGTTCTTTGGTAACCTTTACCACCTAAACGCTGAAGAAGAGCCAGAGACTTACTACTACCCGAAAGACCCAGAATTCCGTAAGAACTACGGTCCACGTGGTGTAATCAAGTCATACGCAGATGGCAAGATTGAAGATACCGGACCTATGACTCGTAAACGTATGGAGCACGCGGACGAGGAGTTCCTAGAAACATCGTTGGCATTCATGGAAAAAGCAGTAAAAGCCGACAAACCTTTCTTTATCTGGCACAACACAACACGTATGCACGTTTGGACGCGCCTACAAGAGAAATATCAAGGTAAGTCTGGAGTATCTATCTACGCTGACGGTATGTTAGAGCACGATGACCATGTTGGTATCTTGCTAGACAAACTCGATGAGTTAAAGATCGCTGACAATACCATTGTTATCTACTCGACGGACAATGGTGCAGAAACTGTGACATGGCCTGATGGTGGTGCAACACCTTTCCACGGTGAGAAAGGGACAACATGGGAAGGCGGTATGCGTGTTCCTCAACTTGTTCGCTGGCCTGGGGTCATTGAACCTGGAACGAAGATCAACGAAATGATGGCTCATCAAGACTGGCTACCAACACTTCTTGATGCTGCAGGCGTTCCTGACGTGAAAGAGCAACTTGCCAAAGGCTACAAAGCAAATGGCAAAGACTGGCGTGTTCACATCGACGGTTACAACTTTAAACCATTCTTTGAAGGTAAAACGGACGAGGCACCACGTGATTCGTTGCTTTACTTCACCGCAAATGGTGAGCTTAACGCTGTTCGTTGGAATGATTGGAAGCTAAACTTTGCTGTTCTTGAGGGTGATATCTCGAACGCTATCCGTTTCTCGCCAAACTGGCCACAAATTATTCACCTGCGTGCAGACCCATTTGAAAAAGCACCACACGAGTCGGGCATGTACCTTCGCTGGATGGCTGACAACATGTGGCTATTCGTACCGATTCAAGACGTGCTAGGTGACTTCTTCAAAACATTGCCAGACTACCCAATGCAGCAAGGTCAGATGATGAACCCAGCAGCAATTGATTACCAGTCACTGGGCCTAAAAGGCAAAATGCAACAGCTTGATCAACTTCAGAAACAAGTTGAGCAAATGAAATAACGCTTCGTTTGGAACAAGCAAGCTAAACCAAGCGCTATAAACAAGCGCTATAAAAAAGGCCAGCCACTTCGAAAGTGACTGGCCTTTTCTCTTAGGTGTCAATTAAACGTAAAACGCGTCAACTGTACCTTTAAGTTTGATCAGCATAGGTTGACCCCAACGGTCTTTTGCTTTTGGAGAAGGGATTTTAACCCATCCTTCGCTGATGCAGTATTCTTCAACGTCTGTGCGCTCTTTACCGTTTAGGCGAATGCCAATTTGGTGTTCAAAACACTCAGCCACGTGATGTGGGCTACGAGGGTTGCCTGATAGATGATCTGGTAATTCTGGCTTTGCGTTGTCGCTCATGGTGATAACCTGAATGAGTTAGTGAAAAGTGGCTCATTGTAGTCAATACATTCCACCTGCTCAACTAGTCTCTGACGATGTCACGCTATTTTCACGTACAATCTCTACAACACTGATCGTTTGCCCATCAATTGGACAATTAACAACCCAGTAAAACAAGTTATTCCACGTAATCCTCGATGATCTTAGTACCGCATACCTCGCAGACGCGGTGACAGGAATAGGCGTGGTTGGACGTCATCAGTCCGCCAAACACCCAGCCTTTTAATAGGTTAGCCAAAAATGCACTATTGTCTTGTGAATGTTCACCTTCCGCTAAAGCCGGTTTTTCAACCAGTACCACAATGTGTTTCGTTTCAGCGCAACAAACACTGCATACACAGTTTTCAATCCTTTGCATGAAGGCACTCCTGATAATCAAACCATTGATTTGGGGTCGATTGTAATTCAAGCAAACCACAAACTATGTTAACCAGGTAGCATATTCAAGAACAGTTTTTGGCTAATTTTCAAACACCAGTACATCAAACTATTTCAAGCGCTATTAAAAAAGTCCAAGACACTAAACATCACTGTCTTTCATTGGTTGCTCTTGGTTTGCCATGCGTTTATTGGCAACTCGGCGATCAAAATCTGAAATACGCGCTAAGAACTGGCTCTTTTCCTCCTTTGAAATAGATGTCGCCAAAGGAACGTCTGCCGTAAGTGGGTTTACGGCACGATTTCGAACCAGCACTTTAAAATGGAGGTGTGGACCTGTCAATCGACCTGTTGCACCCGCAAGCGCAATCTTCTGGCCGCGTTTCACTTGTTGTCCTTGTCTCACCAAAAATTTAGACAAATGTAAGTAACGTGTGGTGTAAACACTGTTGTGTTCAATGACCACATACTTGCCAGCGTAAGGATGGTTGCGGATAGCTATTACCTTACCATCACCAGTTGAATAGACCGGTGCACCCACAGGTGTCGCGAAGTCGGTGCCGTTGTGGGGAGATATTCTTCCTGTTACCGGATGCTTACGCTTAGGGTTAAAGTGGGAGGTTACTCGGCGATAGGCCTTGCCTATAGGGTAGCGGTCAAAAGCTTGTTCTAAGCTATTGCCATCACGGTCATAGAAGCGACCGTCATCAGCTAAGAACGCTGCAACCTCTCGATTACCCAATGCAATGGAAATACCTTGAACTTCAGCGTTACCCGTTGGGTGATTACCCAAGTATTGGTGATTAACCAAAATCTCGAAACGATCACCCGCACGTAATTCTCTGGCGAAGTTAACTTTGTCCCTCAACACTTGAGTAATATTTGCAATCTGCCTTGTCGAAAGACCAGCTCGATGCGCAGAAGTAGAAAAGCTGCCGTGAACCTCTCCGGAATACAAGGTTTCTTTCCAGTCACCCTGCTCCTCTTCAAAGCGATACTCAAACGACCCATCTGATTCTTTACTATAGATAGCGCGTTCTACCAAGCTCTGATGGAAGATCATCGACTGTAACTGTTTTGATTGTGAGTCGATAATAAGCTCGAGATGATCGCCTGGTTTGATAGTGTCGAGTTTTAATACATTCAGGTCAGCTTCTAGAACATGCTGAAGAGTTGAGTAACCAAGGTTCCATGATGAGAAAACGGAACTTAAGGTATCCCCTACTTTGACAAAGTAGTGAACTCGAGTTGAATGGTCTTTTGGCTGGTCTAGATTCGAAAAAGAATCCAAAACTGTCTCTCCTAGATAAGGAGTCACCTTTATTTCAACAGACTCTGGTGTCGGTTCAGGCAGAAAGCTAATTAAAGAAGCAATAGAGAGAGCGATGACAGCAGTAGTCATCAAGATAGGACGAAGAAGCTTCATAATGGTGATACGAAAAACAAACAATTGTTATGTTATAACATCTCCCATCAAGTAAAGAAAACATAACTATTGCCCAACTTTGTATCAAACGGTGAGCAGAAAACTACGCCATCATACTATAAAACCTAATCACAAAAGAAAAACACCACAAAATCTTTCAATTTTATGGCGTTTCTTGGTTCAAAGTATCAGGACGGTCTATGGCACACCATGACCTTTAGATGCTACCCAAACTCGATACCACTGCTCACGAGTTAGCTCAATGTCTAACGCCGAAATAGCGGCTTTTACACGCTCAATCTTACCAGAGCCAATGATAGGAAGCGGGTTAGATGGCAGACGTTTCACCCAAGCGTAAATCACTTGGTCGATGCTTGTCGCGCCGACTTCTGCTCGAATCGCTTCAAGTTCACTGCGAACACGCTGGGCTTGTTCAGATTGACCATTAAAGATCTCACCACCAGCAAGAGTAGACCAAGCCATTGGCTTCACTCTTAGTTGCTGTAGCTGATCTAAAGTACCATCGTGAGCAACTTCAAAGTTAATTGGGTTGATTTCAACTTGGTTAGTGACCAGAGACTTGCTTAAGCGCGATTGCAGTAACTCATACTGACGCGGCGTGAAGTTAGATACACCAAAGTGTTTCACTTTACCGATTTTATACAACTCGTTAAATGCATCGGCGACTTCGTCAGCATCCATTAAAACGTCTGGACGGTGAATCAGCAGAACATCAAGCTCATTCACACCCAGTCTCTGTAGAGAGTTATCTACCGATTCATAAATGTGCTTTGCACTGGTGTCATAATGGTTGATCTTGCGATCTGAGAACTTGTCACTACATAGCTTAATATCGCACTTTGAAACGATCTGGATTTCCTCACGGACTGATGGATCCAGTGCCAGCGCTTCACCAAATAGTGTCTCACACTCATAGTTGCCATAAATATCGGCGTGATCAACGGTCGTCACACCCAGTTCGATATGCTGTTTAAGGAAGGTCAAACGTTCTTGCGGTGTCATCCCCCAATCAGCCAAACGCCAATACCCCTGAACCAGCTCGGAAAATTCCGGCCCATTTGGCGCCATCGTTACTTTAGAAACCATGGGTTATCTCCTTATTTAAATCTGCCCACATCCTAAGCTTGTTTACCAAGGCTCACAACGGGTAAAATTCGAAAAAACGAACTGGAGTACGAAGTTGTGAGCTTTGCTGAAAGACTTAAAGAATTGATTGGACAAGAAAGCGTCAGTGGCTTCGCTCGCCGCGTTGAACTCTCTGAAGCACTTATACGCAAATATCTTAAAGGCAGTGAACCAAGCTTAGCAAAAGCTAATCAAATCGCGATGAAAGCCAACTGCTCACTTGAGTGGCTAGCCACTGGCTGCGGCTATTTATATCGTCAAGCAGAAGTGGTTGATATGCCCGCCTACCAACTCGCTCACGAAACCGTACTAGGTAATAAGCTCGCTGAAAGTGACACCCTCACTCATCGCAAACTCATCATCGCTTATCAATACTTACGTGCGACTAAGAAAAGTGATGGGCATTTAGATGCTCATGGTATGAAAAGGTGCTTGCTAGCATCACTAACTAATAAATTACCCACTAAAAACCCCAGAGCATTTACACCAACTCAAACCCGCGCAACAAAATCGTAACATCCATCTGTGACACATAGATTATACCGCCCCATGTATTCGCATTACAAATAGTTCAACATTCACTCCTTTGATAAATGTGACCAAGATTAAACGCATGTTTGAATAAAATACCTTACACTAATATCAACAAACAGATTTATTAAGAGCAACGGAATATTCCACAAACCGAATATAACCAACTCTCCAATAATGTCCCCCAATAGTGGTATTCGAAAATTGAAATATTTTTGAAGGGGGTTCTTATATCCGAAAAACGGAATAAATATAAAAAGGAATACATATGAAAAGTCTATTCAAGCTTTCTACTTTGGCAGTAAGTGTGTTTGCAGCATCGCAAGTTGCTGCAATTGAGTTGTATAATTCTGAAGGTACTAGCGCAAACATGTACGGCGGTATTGCAGCACAAGTCAGCGCATATGATTATGACGAATCAACGATTATCGGCAATGACGCAGGCTTTGCTTATAACTCAGACCAAACTCATATTGAAGATCCAGGCTCATGGTTTGGTTTTGATATCAAACACCAAATGGGTAAAGTGTATGGTCTTGCAAAAATTGAATGGGATGTAGACTTTTCAACATCGACAGACCTTGATAGTCGCCGCGCGCTAACCGCACGTCAGACATTTGCTGGTTTCGGCCACGATGATTTTGGTTCAATTACTATTGGTCGCCAAGAGAGCCCCTACATGAAAACGGACAAGGGCTACTACGCATACTGGGTTGGTGGTCTTAACATGATGCAATCTGACGAACTTGGTAGTCGCCGTTCTCAAAACACAGTAGTTTGGCAGAATGATTTTGATAACCTTTATATAGGCCTACAATATCAAGCTCGCCGCAGCGTAGATGACCTAATTACCTTTGGTGGTAACGGCCTGAACTTTGGCTCATTGCTAGAAGTTAATGGTGATCCTGTAACAATCAAAGGCGGTTATGGCGCAGCAGTTGCCTATACTATCGAGCAAACTGGCACATATTTAGCGGCAGCTTACAACCAAGCTAACGATATCAACGGTTCTTTCATTGACCTTCTTGGAATCCCTGATGCTGCAGCGGCAATTACAGCTACTGACGCAGAAGTTAAGCAGTACGCACTAGCACTTGAGCAACACTTGCTAGATGGCGCATTATCACTTTCTGCGCGTTACGAAGAATTTACAGCAAAAGACGGCCTAAATTCATTTGACTCAAAAACGACTACATTTGGCCTTGGCGCAAACATGTACGTGTCTGAAACAGTCCGTATTTACGGTGGCTACGAAATGGCCGAAGAGAAAGACGAAAAACTTGGTCGTACTAAGACTGAAATGACTTCGTTTAACCTAGGTGCGGCATACGCTCCCGTGCCTTGGGGTGAAGTTTACCTAGAAAGCTATACGGACGATCTTAAACTTAACGATGGTCTGAACTTCAATGACTTTACTTCTGTTGGCGTTGAATCCAAAGGCACTCACTTCTTCCTAGGTGCTGCAGTATTCTTCTAATGCCATCTTGAGTTAGACACTAACTAGTAAGTTTCCTTTAAAGCCCTTTGTACATTTCTGTGCAAAGGGCTTTTATTTATCCCCCTAATCACTTCTCTCAGCGACTCGATCAACAAAGAAGCTTTCAGCTCAATAAATGAGCACACATTATCCCTCAATTACCAATCATACAAATATCCAATAGTTCAGACCACAAACCATGTATAACCCCAACAAATAAAAATTAATAAAAATATAAACTGTGATTTCAACCCGATATTCATCACCATTTTATCCATAGAATCCACATCAAAATAATCTGAAAAGGAAGCAATTCAGCACAAAACAAGAATAGACACTGTTAATAGACCTCATTCATTAACTACGTACTACCCATAAGCAATCCAACCAATCAACTACCACTAGAACGAATACATATGAACAGACATTGCATTAGACTTTTAACGTTTTCATTTACATTGACGTGTTTTCCCGCCCTTGCCGCTGTCGAACTGTATAACCAAGAAGGTACAGAGCTTTCCGTTT
Source organism: Vibrio wakamikoensis (assembly GCF_050337275.1). Taxonomy (NCBI): domain Bacteria; kingdom Pseudomonadati; phylum Pseudomonadota; class Gammaproteobacteria; order Vibrionales; family Vibrionaceae; genus Vibrio; species Vibrio wakamikoensis. Next base: position 18,358 of record NZ_JAKJST010000036.1, read on the forward strand.
ACGGCGCTATTGCCGCGCAAGTGAGCCAATATGATTATGACCAATCCTCTGCGATGGGAAGTCCTGAAGGTTATAACTACAACAGCGATATTGTTCACATTGAGGATCCAGGTTCTTACGTCGGTATCGACCTCTCTCACCAAGTGGGTTCAATGCGTGGACTTGTAAAACTCGAGTGGGATGTGAACTTCGGTACACAGTCCGATACATCTGACGAGGCACTACAACAACGTCAAACCTACGTTGGGTTTGCGCATGACGATTACGGCCAAGTGACCATCGGTAGACAAGAGAGTCCCTACATGAAAACCGATAAGGGCTATTACGCTTATTGGGCTGGCGGACTTAACATGATGCAATCAGATGAACTTGGCAGTCGTCGCACTGCTAATACCGTGGTTTGGTCAAAACAGACCGATAGCTTTTATTTGGGGCTTCAATACCAGGCGAGTAGGAATGTTGAACAAATTTCTTTCGGTAACGGGCTCAATTTTGGTTCTGTTTTTCAACCAACTGAAGACACGCCAAATATCTCAATAGACAACGGCTTTGGTGTTGCCGCTACCTACACATTCGATTTTGGTACCTATGTGGCGCTTGCCTATAACCAAGCAAATAATATTAATGGTAAATTCATCGACTTACTGGGCATCCCTGATCCATCATTTAGCCTTGTCGCGAGCGATGCCAAAGTACAACAGTACGCTCTGGCGTTAGAGCATCACTTCTTTGACGGTCAGCTTTCTGTATCCGGACGCTATGAGCGCTTCAACGCGCAAGATGGCACTGCGGCACCCAGTTTCGATGGTACTACCGACAATATTGGTGTTGGTGCCAACTGGTTTATCACCGATGCCGTGCGAGTTTACGGCAGCTATGAGTGGGCACTCGATAAGAACAACCTAACGCAAACCACAAATACTAAAGTGAGTATGATCAACGTCGGGGCAGCTTGGGCTCCGGTGCCTTGGGGGGAGCTGTACATGGAAGCCTACCACGATGATGTCACGCTAAATCAAACCCTAGATTGGCAATCAGGTGCTGCTCCGTCTGATTTTCGCGGTAACGCAACTCACATCTTCCTCGGTGCGGCCGTATTATTTTAGCCATCTCAACCTCTAGAGACTAAACACAGCCACTAAGGTGCTTGATGATCATATCAAGCACCTTGCTTCGATAATTTCGACACTAAAAGACGAACAATGGATGGCAAATCGAGTTACAAAGCTTACAATGCACCATCAAATACATAGCTAGATGACTCACCATGATTCCTGATTACACATTCGATACCCTCAACACCATGCCACGACAAGAGCTTGAAGAATTTGCTGCGCGTATGATAAGCCGCATGGTACCCGAGGACGTAATGACCGAGCTGTTCACCTTCGAGCAAGAAGAAGTGGATAACGAAGAACGTATGCTAGCAACCCAGCTTGACGCCATTTTAAGAATGACCGCGATTGCTCTGTGTGAGATTCAACAAGCATTTGACGATTCAGACAATGCTATCCAGAACAGTGAGCGTATGACGCGTCTCGTCTTATGGCACTTCTACTCCGTGTCATTCAACCTTGAAAAAGCGATCCCGTTGCAGACCCACTGTAACCACGTCGAAGTGTTGCTGAATAACCGACCTAAAGACGTACTAGGCTGGGTAAAGGAACTGAATGACTTGTTGCACTCTTACGCAGAGATCAACACTGAAAACTAAACATCAACTGTTCGGTAAAACCTAGATTCTGAGCAAATCTCTCCTAACCTATTTTGAGTGATGTTGTTGCATATCGTGATAACAACATCAATTCATAACAAGTCGTTAGGGAGACGTTATACAATGTATTCAGATTTGCTTGAACCTCAGCCGCAGCAGAAAAAGAAACAACATCAACCATCGATCACCCAGCGACGTGCGGCTTCCACGAAGGCTTTGTCGGATCAGCGCAGCAATTCTGAACAACCCAACGTAGCTCAGCGTCAACCCAACCTCCAAGATAATCGTCTACTCCACGCTGCGAACTCTCCCATCCAACACCATTCTAAACAAAGTTCCCAACCACACACTCCAACAACCAACGTGATGCAACGAGCGAAAGTGCCTGATGGCTTCGATCCCGATGCTTGGGAGAGCCTCCCCTCTCATGCTCAAGCTGTTTATAAGCTCATCGCACAATCACCTAACTTCGACATACTTCGACACGACATGGGTGAGAACAAACTCATTGCAGAATGTGCAAACCTGGGTATGGCTCTTGAACTTGCTGAAAGGTCGGTCAAATCGCTGACCGATTACGCCACTATGGTGAACAAAAACGCAGCCAAAGCAAAAGCAAAAGCAGTCGCTAAACAAGCTGTAGGGTTTGGTGTCGGTGTCGGTACGTCATATGGTAGCATGGCTCTCAAACCCGTCGCAAATGGCGTTGGTAACCATTTGGCGGGCTACGCAATCAAGCAAGGTGTTAGTGGAACCGGAGTAGGCGTCAAAAAAGGCAGCCAATGGGCTGCTGGCAAACTTGCCAGCAAAAAAGTTGGTTCTGCAAAGTGAGACCAGACTTCGTAGCGTCCTCAAAGACATCGGCCTTGCCTATGTACTATTTAACAACTGTAGGTTTGGCAATGAAGATAAAATCATACAAGTGAAGAACGCCATGTTGAGCTCACATACTATTGTTCAACACGCGGTCGACCATATATGCACCCAAAGATAATCAAGAATACCCTTCAAACGGCAATCGATGCCGCTCATTCGGCTTCTAAACCTCAATCCGTTAACCATTCAATGGCGTCTTGGTAGTTGCCAAAAGATGCCATGTCTCCAGCAATAAACCAGCTACCTATTTTACTCGCGAGTTCCTGCCAGTTTTTGTCACCGTAAATCGCGATCTTTTCTATGTTGAAGCCTAGTTTTAACCCTAACTGAAAATCATCCCAGGCGGCTCTTAACTCCCAGCCAGAAAACTCGGTAATGTCGACCAGCATTTTCATGTGCTTGGCAGATATCCCCTGCAAACTCGACTCAAGTACTGGCGTTATCGCTTGGTAGTCTTCATGAGTAAGCTTGCCTGTTGCCTTGAGAATTAGCAGTGATTCGCCTTCAATGCGCTCTATTCCAATCGTAATTCCGTGACGTTGTGTGTTCATAGTTTTCCCCTACGCTTCCATCACCTGATTAAACAATAGAGTAAATCTGAAATGAAAATGTTGAAGTCACAACCAAACTTCACCAAATCCTTATGAAAGAGTGCAAAAAGCTAAAACGTACGATAGCTGTTCATAAGAGGCTGTTAGTTTTCGCCCGCTAAATACGGCAACTTTTCATACCAACATTAACCTTATTAAGAACCGCATTTATACCTACAATGATGATGTGACAAATCGTAAAACATAACATTAACAAGACCTATAACTAACCATGAACTATAAAGCTCAGCAACTCCTACAGCATCTTTGTTCTCAATACGACCATATTTCAACAAAATATCAGTCAGAACCATTTCCGGTTTTTGCCGAAACATTTGAAAGTGAATATGGTCATTGCTTAGTGAGAAGCCCAGCGGGAAGTCACCGTTTTAGTATTGTTTCAGTGAATTTTGTCCCTTCAGCTAGAGGACAAGGTGTGCTCACGCAGTTTATTCACTACATTAAAAATAACCCCTACCACTACCAAGGGGTAGAAGTAGAGATTATCGAAAACCAATGCCTGGCTAAAAAGCTTCTTTCGCTTGGCTGGGAGTACAAATCGGTCTTTAATCGGTGGTTTTGTTCAAAGACGCCTAGTTTGATTAAGCATTTCTAAAGATGTTCTATTGCGTTTGTTCAACAAGAATTTAAGCAAAAAAAAGAGCCGCTAATCAGCGGCTCTTTTTAGATATCTAACTAAGAGTAGTTGCTAGCCAATAGCTATTTACTCTTTACCAAATACGTTGTTCTCTTGCTCTTGTACACGGATGAACGTGGTACGCTTAGTAAGCTCTTTAAGCTTAGCTGCACCTACGTAAGTACAAGTAGAGCGCACACCACCAAGAATATCGGAGATGGTGTCGTTTACATCACCACGGTATGGAAGTAGTACAGTTTTACCTTCTGCCGCGCGGTACTGAGCAACGCCGCCAGAGTGCTTGTCCATTGCTGATTGAGAAGACATGCCGTAGAACTTCATGAATTTCTCGCTGTCTTTTTCAAACACTTCGCCGCCAGATTGCTCGTGGCCTGCTAGCATACCGCCAAGCATGACGAAATCTGCACCGCCACCAAATGCTTTAGCGACGTCACCCGCACATGCACAGCCACCGTCACCGATGATCATGCCGCCAAGGCCGTGTGCTGCGTCTGCACATTCAATGATTGCAGAAAGCTGAGGGTAACCAACACCAGTTTTAACACGTGTAGTACATACAGAGCCTGGGCCAATACCAACTTTAACGATATCAGCACCCGCTAGGATTAGCTCTTCACACATGTCGCCAGTGACAACGTTACCTGCAGAGATAGTCTTGTTTGGGAACTCTGCACGAACTTTTTGTACGTACTCAACAAGGTGCTCTGAGTAACCGTTCGCGATGTCGATACAGATAAACTCTAGATCTTCGCTAAGCGCTAGGATTTCTTTAGTTTTCTCGAAATCACGCTCAGACGTACCCGTTGATACGAATACTTTGTTTAGCGTCTCTTTTGATGCGCCTTTAACGAACTCTGCCCACTGCTCAACAGTGTAGTGTTTGTGCATAGCTGTCATTACGCCGTGCTGCGCAAGAGCCGTTGCCATTTCAAAACTACCCACTGAATCCATATTTGCAGCGATAACTGGTGTACCAGACCATTGACGACCACTGTGCTTGAATGTAAAATCGCGCGTTAAATTTACTTGAGAACGACTTTTCAGTGTTGAACGCTTAGGGCGAAACAGTACATCTTTAAAGCCTAACTTAAGTTCTTGTTCGATACGCATTGTAAAAATTCCTCGATTTATTAGTACATGTTCCAGTGGGCATATGTCTAAACATAATGCGTTGGCTTTCCGTTGGCAGACGGTTCACCTTTCTTCGGACACAAAAAAACCGGAGCGTTGGCAGACGCTCCGGTTTTCAGCATTATAGGTCGCGAAAACTTTCTCGCAAGACTGATATTACAATTTTTTTTGTGGTACTATTCCGAAAAGCTACAAATTCGCCCGCAGCAAAATCTCCCGCCCTCTCAAATAAACCATCAATTTTCCCATAAATCAGGCAGTTAAGAAAAACCACCCTACATATTCCCACTCTAAACTTCCAAAGCAAACGTTTATCTATTGATGAAAATCTCATCGTTCAACACAAATCCAAGCAAAAACCTGTCATTTTAGCGCTCAAAAATCACTCAAAGCCTCTTTAAAAAGATCGTTTTTTTGAAAAAATCTTGCTGAATTTCTCAATCCCACCACTTTTTCGCACTACAAACGTAACGAATATCATTCAGCACATCAGAAGCCAACATGCCAACTTCTCCTTTCATCCGCGCATTTCTATCCGCCGCGCAGCTATGAACGAGTGTTCCAAGAACTGCAGCTTTAAAAACAGGGTAGCCCTGAGCCAAGAGTGAAGCGATGACACCCGCAAGCACATCTCCCATTCCTCCCGTTGCCATTCCCGGATTCCCAGCATGGCAAACAACGGTCGTTGAGCCATCGCAAATAATGGTTCCAGCACCTTTGAGCACAACAACGCCACCAAACTTTTGCTGCAAGTGGCGCGCGGCAGAAAAACGATCGTGTTCAATCTGGGTGCTTGTGATACCTAATAGTCTTGCGGCTTCACCTGGGTGGGGCGTTAATACTCGGTTGTCCATATGCTCTAGGGCAACACTTAACCAATAAAGACCATCGGCATCGACAACCATTGGCTTATTGAACTTGGTGCTAAGTTGCATGGCGGATTTATAAACACTCTCTCCCCAATGATTCCGTCCAAGGCCTGGACCTATGCATAGCGCGCTCGCCCAATGCGATCGCTGCTCAAGCAAAACAGAATCCGCCGCGCTGCCACTAACCATAGCCTCAGGAAGCAAAGCACGAATAGCCAAACAACTCTCCGGATGCACATAGGTTGCTGCTAAGCCCGCTCCTGATTTTAAAGCCGCACAAGAAGCAAGATAGGCTGCGCCGCTCATTCCATCGTTTCCCCCAACGACAAGCACACTACCTTGTCTTCCCTTGTGGGTATCACGCGCTTTTGCTTTCAATATCTCAAGCCAAGGCGATTGCGCTAGTAACGCGTTTGCTGTGTTTTGCTTTGCAAATACCTCATCGACACCTAGACCTGCAAAGCTCAGCACACCAGTGTGAGCTCTTGCACTCCCTGTCACTAAACCTTGCTTCACACCAATAAAGGTGACCGTGTAGTCAGCGACAATCGCGCTACCCGACACTGCGCCAGTATCCGTGTTTAACCCACTTGGTGTGTCTATCGCGACTATTGGCACTTTCGCTTGATTAAGGCGTTCGATAAGGTGAGCAAAATAAGGCCTGACCTCGCCTTTAATCCCGGTGCCTAGCAGTCCATCAACAATCACATCCACCGAACTCGGAACCGTATTTTGCTCAGAGCTCATCACCCCGCCCGCTTTAACGAACGCATCATGCGCAGTAGCAGCATCCCCTTTCAACTCCTTTTCAGAGCCTACCTGCCAAAGAGTCACTGCAAGATCACGCTCAAGAGCAAGCTTACCGACAACATAACCATCCCCGCCGTTATTGCCCTTTCCACAGCAAATCAGGATGTGTTTAACGTTTGGGTATCGATGAAGTAGCTCATCAAAAACAGCTTGGCCTGCGCGCAGCATCAGGGAATACATGTCAACATGACATGCTCGCGCTGCAAGCACTTCGCCTTCACGAACTTGATTGGAGGTATAGAGGTTCTCTGGGAGAGATGAATGACTTGAGGGTGTTGAAATCATAGCGCGTCCCTTTTCTGTGCTTGCATCAACAAGCGTATCAGAGAGTCCGCGCTGTAACTGTGAACTAGAGTGAGTGAACGCGAAATTAGAAACGCTCGCTGCACACATCTCATAGTAAGAATTAGCTAATACTGAGGCCAGAATATATGAAGAGCAAAACGAAGGACGATAGCAAAGATGATCAACGCGACTCCGAGCCTGTAACGCTTGTATTCAGCGACACTCATTGGAACACGTTTATAAAACATGGTCACCACACCTTTCCAGTCGTGGCTGCGGCGTCCGTATTGCACAATGCCAGTCAAAATAAACAACGCACCGACTACCATTAGTGCTTTTTCCGTCCAGAATAGTCCTAACTCCATCATAGGGATACTCACTCCTTTATATTAGTACCCGTTTAGTGTATGCGGTAAGTGCAAGAATTTCTCTTGGACTATGGTCTAATGTCATTGAGGTCATTAAGTCTTTTGCGATATCACGCCAATCATCAATCTCAGAGGCCAAATGCGCCTGCTGTTTGGCGTTAATGCTGTTGATCGCGAGAGCGATATATTTTCCGGCGAGCTGCTGATTGTGATCGATTTTCGCTTGAAGCTCTGGTGAGTAATAGCTGTCTGAGTCATTGAGGAAGCGTTGAAACTCTGGCTGATAGTAAGCGAGGTCATTACGCCGATTAAGAAGCTGTCGCATATAATAATTCATCTGCCTGCGATGCTCCTGCCAGTCGAACACCGTCACTTGCATATTAGACGCCCATTCTCTAGCAAAACCTTTTTGCTCATTCGTGACCGTCCCGAACCAGCGTTCAAAGTTCTCTTCAATACGCTCTTGATAGATTTCTCGAACATCATCGTCATTCATATCTTGATATTTATTTACGAACTCACGGTTCTTCTCTTCAAAGTTTTCGATAAGCTCCTTTACTTGCTCATCGCTCATTTGCTGAGTCAACGCATACAGTTCTGGAGTAACCTGCTCGACAAGTCTCTTAGTATGTGTCCTCACATCATTCATTTGTTGCAGCACATAAGCGCTATCGACCTGCTTGGGATCTTTCGCGCGAATCGCCTCCAGTTGTTTTACGTATTGAGGAAGCTCGTTCTCTTTGTGCCATTGGCCGAGTAACAAAATCCGCTCACTTAGGATGTCTTCCTGACCGTCACTGAGCGTGACGTAATCATCAATATACTCAACTAGTAACCAATCAAGGTTACTATAAAGAAATTTTGTTGTGCATCCGGTGATTACCAACAGCAATCCCACCAGCCATAGTCTTGATTTCCTGAACACTTTTCTCTCCATGTCGAACGCAGATAAACTCAATTCCGTTATACGCACGATACATCAAGATTAGATTGAAAATACAAAAAACGCCCATTTTAGGGCGTTTTTTAAGAAAAAAAGTCACTCTTTAAGTGCGAAATGCCATGGCACCTTTGCCGACCCCTTCGTAAGCGATCACCTGCAGTGTTTGATTGTCAGTCAAGGTTTTGCTCACCTCATCCGCAATACAGTTTGCTAGAAGCTCAACGGTTGTATCGGTATCAAGAATTTCCGTCTCTAGCTTAGAAATAGCAAGCTCAAATTCACCTTGTGGTGCTGTATAGCGAAAGCCGTAGTGCGTATCGTCGGTAATATCGGTGGCATTGTCACTTAAACTAAGCTCAGCAAGATATACTTTATCTTCTAATGAACCAAGATAGATATCCTGCCAACGCGCAGCAAACGCGGCTTCACGCTCCACATCACGCTGCCCGTTAACTACAAGCTCGATCGGAGAGCGATGGCCATGTGCAATACGCTGACAGTTACCATCGTGTTTTTTAAGGCCATGGGTGTAATGATAAAACGCGCCATTAATCATCTCGTGGCGCAGTGTAATCTCAAGCCCTTGTACATTGCCTGGTAAGTTGCCTTTTAAGATCTCATAAATATAGTCCGTGACTGACTTTATGGTTATCTCGTCAGTATCAATCAAGCAAAACGCTTGATCAGGGCTGTGAAGATGTATGCTTCGCTCGCCTCTTAGGAAATCTAACTTGGCGTAGCCTGGTTTTGAAGCTTGGTGGCGTACAGCGCCGCTTTTCATAGGAACGAGTAAGCGATGGTCAACATGCTCATCAATTAAGTGTTTAATCTGTTTCTTTACTTTGCCAAAGTCGAGCACCATGCTCATCTCATTGAGTTCACCGGACAAAACTACATCCACAATCCAACTCTCTCCGACCATACCACGCTGTTCGCATAGGTAAGAAGAGTCGATAACGGTGAGGTCTCTGACGAATAAATTCAAACTGAATTCCTTATTGATATTAGTTGTCATTACGCTGAACTGCGCATTATACCTATGTCACAAAAAGAAGCATCAATTAGAACCAATAAGGCCCCAGCTAGGGGCTTATCAATAAGTAAACAAATCTAAATAGATTAGATCTGAGGACGCGCTGTACCATGAGTTGATGGCGGCAAGTGTGGTAATGTCACTTGAGGCTGCTCACCTGTTAACGTTGTCAAGAATGCCGTGATCTTCTTAGATTCCTGTGGGGTAAGCGTTTGACCTAGCTGAATGTCAGCCATGATTTCAACTGCTTTTTGTAGATCCCACTCTGAACCGTCATGGAAGTAAGGGTATGTCAGTTCAACGTTGCGAAGCGTTGGAACCTTAAACACGTATTTATCAAAATCGTTGCCGGTCACAGCTTTGCGACCGACATCTGGATTGTCGGTCTTAAACGCCTTCACTAAACCCATTTTCTGATACATTTGACCACCTGCTAATGGACCACTGTGACAGGCTGTACAACCTTTTTGCTTAAACAGTGCGTAGCCTTCCACTTGCTCTTTGGTTAACGCTGAATCATCGCCTTTTAGCCACTTATCAAACTTTGAGTTGGGTGTACGAAGCGTTTTCTCAAACGTCGCGATCGCATCCGTCACTTCAGTAATCGTGAACTCTTCTTTACCGTAAGCTTCTTTAAACCACTCACGATACTGTGGAATCGACTTTAATGTCCCAATCGCTAACTCATGAGAAAATGCCATTTCAATCGGATTCTCAATTGGCCCAGCAGCTTGTTCTTGAAGATCTTTAGCACGACCATTCCAAAATTGAACGAAGTTTAAATCTGAATTAAGTACGGTTGGTGAATTAATTCCACCCACTGCCCATTTGTGACCAATTGAAGTTGGCAAATTATCAACACCACCCGTAGCAACGTTATGGCAAGAGTTACAAGAAATAGTGTTTGATGCTGAAAGCCTTGGTTCGAACCAAAGCGTTTTTCCTAACTCAACCTTTGCTGTATCAAGACCCACAATAGGTTCAATCACTTTAATTGGCTCACTACTTTGACGCGCTGCATAACTACTGCATGACGCTACCGCAATCAGCGATACGATCAACATTTTCTTCATACGACTTCCTTTTATGTATTCAATAAATATTTAGCAAGCATACGGTAACCATAACGAATTGTAATAACTCGCCAGCCTTTAATAATTATTTAGCTTAACGCTTACTTGGGCTCGGAAATAATATTTAACAACTTACATTTTATATAATGCAAAAACTCGATTGAGATGATGAAAAAAAGGAATATTAAAACCCATATGCAGTTATATGCCTCGTATTTACAACAACACCCAGCATTAGTGATAGTTCTAAAATCACAATTAACAAACAAAATCTTTACGCAATTAGTTGATTAAAATCAAGTTTCTTCACCCGTAACGCTAACTGCAAAAATGCAGTTTGATTTTGTGACTCATTTTGAAAATTCACACTGTAAATACTATCTACAACGGGCACTTTATGGCCTATCTCCCTTCGTCATAACAGCAAAATTCCAGAGGTAATAAAGGATATTCCAAACTCAGTTTTTCAATGGTTTACCATGGTGCTCTAACCAATTGGAGCACGATTATGAAAAAAACTGTCTATACCTTGGCGCTAACTCTGTTCGCATCAATGCCAAGTTTCGCGAACATCATTGTCGATATGGAAGGTGTGGATGAAAAGGATTACGTCTACGATTTGCATAAATGTGAAGAAATGGCTGGACAAGTACAAAAACAACAAGCCTCTGGCGGTGCAGTTAGCGGCGCAGCGAAAGGCGCAGCATTAGGTTCTGCCGGTGTTGCGATAGCTGGCGGTTCAGGTACTGAGGGTGCTAAAAAAGGCGCTGCGGTAGGCCTTGCAGCAGGCGTATTAGGTCGAGGTCGAGCGAACCGAGACAATGCCGAACAGTATAAGCAAGATCAGCAAAGCGTTATTAAAAACTGTATGACAAACCGTGGTTACGTTGTTCTTAATTAGTAATAGACCGCCTTTATAGATACAAGGCATTGAGAAATCAGTCTATTTCGTTTACGTTTTAGTTATGCTCAAAACTCACTGGTGTAAACTGATATGAACGATCTCAATGCCCTACGTGTCTTCTTAGCGATCATGGAGGCCGGCTCGACCTCTAAAGCTGGATTGGCGTTAGGTCGATCTCAATCCTATGTGTCTAAAGTGCTGGCGCAACTTAGAGATGAACTCGATGATCCACTTTTTATACGCAATGCCCAAGGTCTAACTCCAACTAGCTATGCGATTGCTTTAGAACCCAAGATAAAACACGCGCTCAACCAAATCAGCGAAGCACTTGCCCCTGATCACTTCTCACCTTCGGCACTAGACAAGATCACCCTTCACCTCATAGAGCCGTACCTCATTTCCTGTGGCAAGGAAATCATTCAGGCAATTCGAAAGCAGACCGAAGCGCCCATTGAGATAAGACAATGGACCAAAATCTCTGAGTCTCTACTTCTCACAGAAGAAGTCGATCTTGCCGTGCATGCGTTGACAGACAAACCACAATCCATCTATCAAAAGTACATACACACTGGTACAGGCGAGTTGTTTGGCAATAAGAAAGGTGAGTATGTTAAATACCTCATTGCCGATTTAAATGAGCATATCGATCTCTACAAATTATTAAAAAGTGACGCTGAGGCGACAATTTTCGTCGATAACCACGCATTAATGACACAACTTCTGGATGACTGCTACACAGTGCGTTACCAAACCACAGAAGTACCAGAAAAAGCGCCAGTACAGCTCGACTTAGCAATACTCACCAAAGCCTCTCGTAAGAATGAACATAAGATACAATGGCTAATCTCAATAATCGATCCCATCTTACGTCAATACAAACCCCTCTCTTACTCTCAAACTTCAGCGGTTTCTGTCAAATAGCATACTAAAACGGTCTATAGACGCGATTTAGCCTACAACAATATGAAACTTATTTGTTTATTTTTGAAAATACACAAAAGCTAACCTATTTTTACTGGTGATGTATCTAATCGCATCGTTAACGATTAAAAGGACGTCATTATGAGAAAAACAGTGGTAGCAGCATCAATATTAGGCGCACTGACGGCAACAGCACCCGTCTTCGCCGACGAAGGTACATATATAGGCGCTCGTTTAGGGGGTTCGCAACTCTCCGACGCTTGTAACATCTCCGGAGCACCTTGTACAGATAGTGGTTTTAGTGCAGGTTTCTTTGGCGGATACGATTGGAATGACTATATCGCACTTGAGTTTGCTTATGACTGGCTAGGTAGCTACGAAACGTCGTTCATCGACGGGTCTACAGGTTATCGCCAAGATGCAAACATGAGTGCATTCACTTTAGCACCTAAGTTCTCTTATCCATTTACCGATGACTGGGCTGTATTTGGTAAGATTGGTGGTGCATACACAACTTATGGGGACCGCACGAATACTGCACTTATGGGCGGTGTAGGTGTTGAGTATGACTTCGCTACAGCATGGTCTGGCCGTCTTGAGTATCAACGAATCAATGGTGTCAAAGATGGTTGGTTTGACACAGATGTCGATACTTTCTGGCTAGGCGTGTCTTACTCATTTGGCAATGCAGCGGCCGCAGCAGCGGCAGCAGCGGCGGCAACACAAGCTCCGGTGGAAGAGCAACCACCTGTTGTTGAAGCGGTCATTTTGACCAAGACCTTCGAGCAAGTTCAAGGTCAAGAAACGTTCGCCTTCAATAGCTCAGAGCTAGAAGAGAGTAAGAAGTCTGACTTTGATCCTCTCATCGCGCTAATGAATGAGCACCCAGAAGCGACAGTTACCATTGTCGGTTACACCGATTCTTCAGGTCCTGAAGAAGTAAACCAACGCATTTCTGAAGAACGTGCAGAGTCTATTGCAGCTTATCTAGAGTCTCAGGGTATCGACCGTTCGAGAATGTCTGTAAGCGGTATGGGTGAAGCGAACCCAATTGCGGACAACTCTACTAAAGAGGGCCGTGCGCAAAACCGCCGCGTTGAAATCACGGTTCCAGAGTTTGAGTACACTGTTGAAGAAATGGTAGAAAAGACACAATAAGTCATAGCAAGACTTAACTAAAAATCGGGCCAAACTAAAGGCCCGATTTTTTATTGAACAAACTTATGCTTTCAAAGCTTGTTCAAGGTCGGCAAGAATGTCATCAATATGTTCAATACCCACAGACAAGCGAATCATCTCAGGCCGCACTCCGGCTTCACGCTGCTCAGTTTCGCTCATTTGGCGATGCGTAGTGGATGCAGGGTGACAAGCAAGGGATTTAGCATCTCCAATATTGACTAAACGCTTGAAAATGGCCAAGGCATCATAGAAACGAACGCCCGCTTCATAACCGTCTTTCAGACCGAATGACAAAATTGCAGAAGGTTTTCCCTTCATATACTTTGCCGCTAACTCAAAGTGTGGTGAGCTTTCTAGGCCAGCATAAGATACCCAGCTCACCTTCTCATGATTTTGCAAAAACTCAGCGACCTTAATGGCATTTTCTGTATGGCGCTCCATTCGCAGCGATAACGTCTCTAAACCTTGAAGTAGCATAAATGCATTCATCGGTGACAATGCAGAGCCAGTGTTGCGAAGTGGCACCGTTCGAGCACGGCCGATAAATGCCGCTGGTCCAAAAGCTTCGGTGTAAACAACGCCGTGATACGAAGGTTCAGGCTGATTGAACACTGGGAAGCGATCTTTATGTTTATCCCAAGGGAATTTACCGGAATCAATGATAATGCCTCCCAAGGAGGTTCCATGGCCGCCAACATACTTAGTTAACGAGTGGACAACGATATCTGCGCCAAACTCAATCGGCTTACAAAGTACTGGCGTCGCAACCGTATTATCAACGATAACAGGCACACCCGCCTGATGTGCGACTGTCGAGATACCTTCGATATCAACGATATTGCCCGCGGGGTTACCAATCGATTCGCAATAAACGGCTTTGGTATTCTCATCAATAAGCTCTGCAATCGACTCAGGGCTATCATCTTTAGCAAACTTCACCTGAATCCCCTGCTTTGGCAGCATGTGTGCAAACAGAGTATAGGTTCCGCCATAGAGCTGTGGCGTCGATACAATATTGTCTCCCGCCTCTGCCAGCGTCAAAATAGCGTAGTTAATAGCCGCACTACCCGCGCTCACGACAAGCCCTGCAATACCACCTTCGAGCGCAGCCATTCTTTGTTCAAGCACGTCGTTAGTCGGGTTCATAATACGAGTGTAGATATTTCCCGGAACTTCGAGGTTAAAGAGGTCAGCACCATGTTGGGCACTGTCAAACTCATACGCCACTGTTTGATAAATAGGTGTTGCAACCGATTTGGTGGTTGGATCCGTTTCGTAGCCGTGATGTATTGATAAAGTCTCGTCTTTCATCGCTCTTCCTTTCACATAAGTTCCGTACTGAATAAATCTCATGAGGCCCGTAGCCTTATTCGAACACTAAGGCCGTAGCGCAGAAATTTGCGTTAGCCCAAAAAAAGTCTACCCCAAAGCGCCTACAATAACAGACTCAAGGATTACTTCTGTGATGTATGGACACGAGATGAATAGTGAAAATAATCGAGCATTAAATTCCGTGATTGGCGCCTTGGTCGCCGATGCTGCGTCTATGGGCTTTCATTGGTTATATGACCAAGTCGCCATCAAAACCCTCTCAAATGGCACTCCAGAGTTCCACGCGCCAAATGCCAAAGACTACATAGATAAAGGCTATTACGCCCACGAAGGTAAAAAGCCCGGTGACTACTCACAATATGGAGTCCAAATGATAGCGATGCTAGATGCTATCGCAAAGCATGGGCAATACGACGAAGCGCAGTACATTCAAGCGTTTCGAGAGTGGTTTGATATGGGAGGCAAATGGCGTGGTTACATAGATAAGCCGACCAAACTCACTCTGCTTAACGCTCATGCACTTGAAGCTGAAGATAAGCCATTGTCGAACCTGGGAGCAGACGATACACAAAACCCCGCGATTTCCAAGCTGCCACCATTGCTAGCCCTTCATCACGAGGATAAAAACCTAAACCAACTTGTTGAATCAGCAGTGCGCGTTACCAACAATAATGACGCGGCAGTCGCTTATGCCCTCGCCTCTGCGGCCATTTTGAAAGCTGCATTATCAGGTAAAACGCCAATAGAATGCGTGCATAGTGCTAAAGGCCTGTCAGATCTAACAGACGAAGCGATTAAGCGCGCCGAAGAGCGAGTTTTAAAACCCTCTAGTGAAGTGGCTACAGAGCTAGGCATGCACTGCGGTTTAGAAGCATCATTTCCAGTGACTGTTCATTTGCTACTGAATGCCACTAGCTACGAAGCCAGCATTCGCGAAAATATACTGTGTGGTGGAGACAACTGCGGCCGCGCGATACTGCTCGGTGCTGTATTGGCAGCGTGTTACCAAGGAACTGAGCAAGACATCCCAAGAGCTTGGGAACTGAAGGTATCACTGCCTAAATCGCTGTTGGCGTGTCAGCGACTATTGTTTGGAAAATAAATAGAGCGTCAGGTAGGAAGAATCAAACCTATATCGAACACCCCGCAGCATCGCGCTAGCGGGGAGTTTGTCTTTGAGGCGCTATTCCACCACAAACTCAATCACATACAACTCACTCTCACCCGGATAAATCTCGCTAATCACCTCCCGCAACTGTGGGATAGTCATGTTCTCCTGCTCAGCGTGTGTTGCGTTGATGTCATCGAATGAAATTGGTGTAATGGAGCGAATATTCAAGTTACCGAATACTCGTCCATCTTCAAATGTGGCGACCGGAATGGTACGGCCAAGTTCGAAATCAATCTCTGATTTATCGCGAATCGTGATGTTCTTTTTCCCCGCCATGATATCGGCTTCGAAGCGTTCAAAAAAAGTGATTTGGTCGCGCATTATGTTTTTCTCCTAGTTGACCAAACTAACCGTACTACCGACGCGTGATGCATGCACATCTAATCGGAGCGGCATTTGTTCTTTAAGCTCAGACACGTGGGAAATGATCCCAATCGTACGGCCTGATTGTTGAAGCTCGACCAGCGTTTGTACCGCTAGATCAAGAGATTCGGGGTCGAGGCTACCGAAGCCTTCGTCAATAAACAGAGTATCGAGCCTTATACCACCACTGTACGACTGCACAACGTCAGACAGGCCTAATGCCAGTGATAGTGCGGCCATGAAGGACTCGCCTCCTGAAAGCGTTGCGACATCGCGCCATTTTCCGGTATAGGCATCTTCAACAATAAGGTCAAGGCCAGAGCCCGCATTACCCTTAGTACGCGACTCTTTACGTTTCAAATCGTAGCGCCCTTTGCTCATTAATCTTAGTCGTTGCGACGCTTGGATCAGAACATCATCGAGTAAAACACCGAGTACAAAACGGTGAAGACTGATTTTATTGCCAGTGCGCCCATTGGCAACGTCACTCAAGGTGCCTACCACTTGGTACTGCTTGTCGAGCTCTTCATTTTGCGCTCGCAGGGTTTCGATTCGTTTGCGCACCTGCTCCAAACTGTTCTGCTGAGACTGACAGGTTTGATACTGCTTGAGCGCAGCTTGATAAACCACATCAGCTTGCTGTTTATTCTCGGTGACTTGGTCTATTGCTGGCATTGACTGTTCACTGAGCTGCGCTGTCAGTAGATTCAGTTGCTCTGATAGTCGAATGCCTTCATGCTGATAGTGCTCAATTTGTTTTGCCATTTGCTCGGCACTTTCTGAGCTGAGTTTGGCAGTTAAGAACGCCTGTTTTGACTCAAAGACACTCCCATCAAGCGCCACGTTCCACGTTGCCGAAGCGCTCTCACGAGCAAGCTCTAACTCTTCGAACTGTTTTTGCAACGTGTCGAGATGAGATTCAAACTTAGCAAGCGTTTCACTTGCCTGTTTCAATACTTGTTGCGCCTGCTCTAACGCTGATGCTTTTTGAGAAAGCTCTGTCTCAATAGCTTGCTGACGGCCAAGTACCGCTTGTGCGGTCGCATAACCAGTATTATTGCTCGACTCTAAAGCGCCAACTACACCACTCAACTGCTGAATTTGGTTAGTAGCCTCATTGACTAGAGTCGTCGTTTGTTCGAGCTGTTGAGATAGCTCTACACGCTTCGCTACTGCTTGTTGATATTGTGTCTGCAATAACTCGATGTTCAGTGCTTGCAAAGTGGCAATGCGCGCAGATAAATCGGCAATCGTCCGCTGCACATCTTGAGCAAACTGGCCAAGATTCTGCTGATGATCAACACCCAGGGAATCCATCCACTCCTGTTTGCGTGTGATTAGCGTAGCGATTTGACTGTCCAACTCAGCGAATAACTGTTGATGGCGAGTGAGTTCATCTTTCGCAGCGGTTTCTATTTCTCTTAACCGATTAACCTGCTCAAGCGTCACCACTTCACCCGAGAACGTGGCAACATTCGGATGCTCTACACTACCGCATACCGGACATGGTGCATCTTGCTCTAGGGAAGCAGCGAGCAAAGCCGCTTGCCCACTGTGCCAAGCTATTTCTGCTTCAGTACGCGTTTGACGAGCCTTGCTCACAACGGATTCTTTTGAGGTAATGGTACCCGTTAACTCCGTTCGCTGTTTGTGTTTGCTCTCTAGCTGCGCATCTATCTGCGCGATTGCCTGCAGCGCCTGCTGCTTCTTGTTCTCTAGATCCAAGGACAAAGTGAATTCGCTAAGCTGTGACTTCTGTTTTTCAGCATCGACGACAGCTACATGCAACGACTCTTCTTGTTGCGTCATCGCTTTGATTTGATCGGCAAGTGTGGTTTGAGTTGCACTAATGCTACTGAGGTTTTGATTTGCCTGTTGTAGCTCGACTTTCTTACTGTCGAGTTGTTTTAGGCGCTCAACTAAGGCGTTTAACTCAAAACGCTCTTGCTTTAACGGCTCAGCATTATCACTCGCTTTCTTCGCTTCATCATACGCAGCCTGAGCCTGTAACTGGTTTTGCTTCGCAGCGGCAATTTTGCCTTGCCCAGTTTTCAAGCGCTCTGCCAATGTAGCGGACTCTTTGGTCAAGCGCAGTTGGCTATCATACTCCGATTGGATAGCAGCTGCCGCCTTATGAGCATTAAGCTGGGCCTTAACCAATTCAATGGATTCACTACCTTGTTGATGTTTTAGCTGCGCCTGTTCAAGCTCTGCTTTGGCCGAAAACTTTTTGCTTAGTTCAAGCGCATTATCTAGCTCTTGCTGCGCTTTGGTTCTCACGCTTTCTGCTTGATTAAGTTCGCTCTCTACCCGTTCTAGCTGCGGTGCTAACTCAGTGAGCGCTTGCGAAAGCTGCGACTCCGACTCCACCGAGGCGACATCCAGCGCGCCTTTGATTTGGTTATCGAATTCTTCTTTAGCCTTTCTAATGCCCGCAGCCCGCTCAAACAGCACTCGCTCAATCGTGGTGTAGATTTGAGTTTGGAATAGTTGGCCGAAAATCGCTTCACGCTCTTTCGAACTTGCCGTTAATAGCTCGCGAAACTTACCTTGTGGAATAACCATAACCTGACGAAACTGTTTTACGTCTAGCCCCATGAGTTCCTGGATAGCTGTCGCCACTGGTTTAGGTTTGTTGGCAATAAGCTCGTCGTTATCAAGGTTAATAAGCTGCGCTGTATGGGATCTTTTTGTCATCCCTTCGCCACGCTGCTTTGGTACCTCTTGATCTGGGCTTCGTGTGATTTGGTAACGAACCCCGGCCAATTCAAACTCAAACGTAATGTTGGTTAAAAGCTTGGCATCAGCGTAGTCACAACGCATCTGATCGCCAGTACGCTCACTGCCTGTCGTTTCACCATAGAGCGCATAACAGATAGCATCTAAAATAGAGCTCTTGCCTGAGCCAGTCGGGCCGTTGATCAAAAATAGCGGCGAGTCGCCCAAAGTGCGAAAGTCGATATGTTCAACACCAGAAAAGGGACCAAAAGCTTGTAGAGTCAACGTTAACGGTTTCATCGAATTACTGCTCCTGTTTCGCTGTCTGAAGGGTGTTTAGCACATCTGAGATCATCTCGGTCTGGTTCTCAGTCATTTCGTCACCCTGCACTTCTAAAAAGAAGTCCTGAAACATATCAAGTTCCGAACGACCCAATCGAGCATGCCCCATTTCGGTTTCGACACCAATTAACATACCCGGCTTCTCTAGGTGCAATACATTTGGGTATACCTCACGAAGCTTTGCCATAGGATCGAGTATCGCGTGTTTGTCGGTAAGGCGAACGAGCAAGTAATCGTCAGCTTTTGGATCGTTTTTACCTTGCTCCAATAGGTCCGCCAAGTCACCTTCGATGATTCGCATATCATGTGGACTTGTAAGTGGAACACTTGTGATGACGGGTTCAGATGTTTCGGAAGAAAACTCGACGAGCGTCATTGCTTTATTGTGGTACTGCTCAGAGAACGAGTATTTCATGATAGAACCAGAGTAGCGAATATGTTCCGCACCGCGCTTTTGCGCTTGATGAAGATGTCCCAACGCAACGTAATCAAACTGCTGAAAATGCTCATAACTGACGCGGTCTGCTCCGCCGATAGAGAGAGTACGTTCAGACTCACAGGTTTGCGCCCCATCGATAAAGCAGTGGCTAAGAAGGACATTGCGCTTTGTTGGGTCTAACACCGTGTTCAACTGCTCTGCAAGATGTTGGTGCGCTTCATCATGGTTGCTCACCGAGACTTTATAGTGATGTCGTACTTGCTCTGGATCGGTGTACGGAAGACCATAAAACAACACCGATTCGCCCTTTTTGTCTTGAATCTCAATTGGCGTGGTAATCTGTTCTAACGAACTGATAATGTGCAGCCCAGCTTGACCAAATTGCCTTGAGCCGAAGCCTAAGCGTTTCGCGCCATCATGGTTTCCTGAAATCATAATCACAGGAATACCAAGCTGCTGAATAACGTGATTAAGAAACTCATCAAGTACTTCGATTGCAGCAGTTGGCGGCACAGAGCGGTCATAAACATCACCTGCTATCAACAAGGCATCGATGTCATTCTCAGAAAGGTAATGTGTGATTTGCTCAAGAACGTGCTGCTGGTCTTCTAGCAGAGACACATTGTGAAATTGCCGGCCGAGGTGCCAATCAGAAGTGTGGATAAATTTCATTCAGTTCAGTTTGTTATGTCTAATCCATAGCGCGAAGTATATCACTGGACACCGACGCTCGTCTGCATTCAAGCAGACGAAGCGGCAACAAACTAACAAAAGGGAACTTAAGACTGAGAGAAGTGAGGCAACACCAAGGTAAAACAAGCGCCACCAAGTTCGCTATGGCTAACGTCGACGTTACCGCCATGACGCAACATGATGTGCTTAACAATAGCGAGCCCTAAACCATAGCCACCAGACGCTCGGTCTCGAGACTTATCGACGCGGTAAAATGGATCAAACAAACGATCCCAATGCTCTGGGTCAACGCCAATGCCATCATCGTGCACTTCAATAGCAATATGATCGCCACCTTCCACGAGCTTAACGACAATACGCTGTTCAGTGTAGCGTTTTGCGTTACTGATCAAGTTCACTAAGGCTCGGCATAACAGGAAGCGATCCATGTTCACATTGACGCTTTCACTCGCTACTTGTAAGTCGAACGTATGACCAATGTGCGTTTGCCATTTCACGTGATGCTCTTTTAGCCAGGATGCAATATCAATTTGCTCGAGCTCAATAGCGGCATCTGGGCGCTCTACTCGTGCGTAGTAGAGCAACTCATCCACGAGGTGTTCCATCTCTTCCGTATCTTCAATGATGCTGGCTAGCTGCTGCTTGGCTTCCGGATCGCTAAGCTGCTCCATCAACACTTCACTTTGCCATTGAATACGGAAAATCGGTGTACGTAACTCATGAGCAACGGCATTCGTTAGTGCCTTATTGCTCACCATAAGATTGGCGATTTTCGTTGCCATGTGATTAAAAGATTTATTGAGTTTGCCAAGGCGAACCCACTGTCCGTCAGAAGCTCTTGCTTCAAAGTTACCACTCGCAAACTCATTGGCCGTTTTTTCCAGCACGCGCAAGCGACGGCTCAGGAACCAAATCAACAAAAAGCTAAAGGCGACGAAGCCAGCAAAAAAGAACAGCCAAACCACTTGATTGGCAAACTCAAGCGCTTTAATGAGCTCAGAATCGGGGTCGTCAGTGAGATGAAAGTAATTGACGTTGTTGTCGAACTTAAGCCATAAGTGATCGTTTTCATCGAGTAGAAAATGGACTTCTGGCTGTTCTTCAAAGTGGCTAGCAACCTCTTCCGGTAAATCAGAAGGTGTATGAGAATCTAGCAAACGGTGCGTCTTCTCAGCAAATGCTTCAAGCAACTCAATCGCCTGCTCGTCACTTTCATTAGTCGCAACATGATTCATGATGTCACGAAATGCTTCTACTCTAAGATTAGCATCAACCAAATCGGGATCAGTTTTGCCGTAAATCACATACTCGTAGCCGTAAATACTTGCGGTAAAGAGCAGTATTACACCAATTAGGCATTCAAGAAATAGTCTCCACAAACCAGTCAGTCCTATGCTTTCCAGCCATCAGTGACAAACAGGTAGCCCTTGCCACGCACCGTAATAATCCCTTTGGGATTCGTTGCGTCATCAAATAGTTTTTTGCGAAGGGTAACAATGCGGTTGTCGATAGTACGATCAATGCCATCGTAGTCGATGCCACGAAGCTGTCTGGTGAGGTAGTCACGAGATAACACTTCACCTGCAGATTTAGCAAGTAGCCAGAGTAAATCAAACTCACTGTCCGTTAGAGAAACGTCACACTCACCGAGTCGACAACTGCGGCTGTTTTGACACACTTTTAAGCGGCCAACTTGAATATTGTTCGCTTCCATAGCAATCGCGTCTTCGGTAGGGCGTCTTAGAAGGTTTCTGACACGAGCAAGTAATACGCGAGGTTTGATGGGCTTAGAGACAAAATCATCAGCGCCTGTTTCCAATGCGGCAACATGATCAAAGTCGTCATCACTTGCCGTCAGCATCAGAATTTTGCCGTTGTAGCTGTCACGAACATCGCGACAAATAGATAGGCCATCTTGACCCGGAAGCATAAGGTCTAAAATGGTGATATCAGGCTGGAAGGATTCAATTAAATCGACAGACTCTCCTCCATCGTAAACTGTCTTTACATCAAAGCCTTGGGTCTTAAAATAGTCACCTAGCATTACATTTAGTTTTGCATCGTCTTCTACGATCAACAGTTTTTGGTTTACCATCGTCCAATCCACTACATCTATCGAATCGGCCGCAAAGATACATAATTTTACAGAATACTACAAACGTAAATTATTATGTTTTTGTAGGTGTATTCCTAATGAGACTTTTGTTACAAGCTGCTAACAACTGGCAAATTACTCTTGTTAAACATATGGTTAATCTACGCTAGCTATGCATCCATACCGTACATCAACCTCAATAATTGTCTTTGATAGTTCAAACGCGGAATGTAGAGATTTGTCAGGATGTCGTGACAATTTAAGACATACAAAAAGCCCCTCGCTTGGAGGGGCTTGATCATCAATTAATGGCTCGAAAGCCGTTACTCGTCATCTTCCAGCGGTACTAACTTGGTATTACCACCACGGATTTTTTCGCGGCGATGCTGAATCAGAGCATAGAAGCCTGGAATCAAGAATGTACCCGCAAGAAGTACACACAACAGACCACCAACGAGCGAAATACCCAGCGAGTTTTGGCTGATGTGGCCAGCTCCCGATGCAAAGATGAGTGGTATCATACCTAAGATGAACGACCAAGATGTCATGTTTACTGCTCGGAAGCGCAACATACCACCGCGCACGGCGGCATCATCAATCGGAACATCTTTTTCCTCGCGTTCAATCTTGGCAAATTCCACGATAAGAATCGCGTTCTTTGCCGCCATTGCTATGAGTAGGACGAGACCTATCTGAGCGTATAAGTTCAGCGGAATGCCCGCTAGGTTCAACGCGACAAATGAGCCAAGTGTCGCCACCGGAACCACGAGTATGATAGCAAGTGGGATACCCCAACTTTCATACTGAGCAACCATGAATAGGTAGATGAAGATCAGAGCCAGCGCAAACGCATAAATCGCTTGGTTACCCGCCAAGATCTCTTGGTAAGCCATACCTGTCCATTCGTACTGATAACCCATTGGCAGAACTTCCGCCGCTACGCGCTCCATTGCTGCGATCGCATCACCACTAGAGTAACCAGGCGCTGGTTGACCTTGGATTACCGCACTACGGTACATGTTATAACGCCATGCGACATCTGGCTCAAAGACTTGCTCGTAAGACACTAGCGTGCTCAGAGGAATCATCTCACCTTTAGACGAACGAACATGGAACAGTTGAAGATCGTCCATACCACTACGATATTCAGCGTCTGCTTGCATTGTTACGCGGAAGTTCTTACCAAACATGGTGAAGTCGTTCACGTACAACGAGCCTAAGTTACCCTGTAGCGTTTGAAAAATCGACGACAGTGGAATTCCCAGTTGCTGAGCTTTCTCACGGTCAATGTCTACGTAGTAGTGCGGTACATTGGCACGGAAAGTACTAAACGTATAAGCGATCTCTGGCTGTTGATTCGCAGTTTGAATCACATCCTGCATCACCAATGCTAGGTCTGTTCGGCTTCGACCAAGTGTATCTTCCAATACAAATTCGAAACCAGAAGCCGCACCCATACCAGGAACCGCCGGAGGACCCATGGCGAATACAACGGCGCCAGGGATTTGTTGAGCCGCCATACCATTGATACGAGCCGCAATGGCGTTCGAAGAGTGCTCCCCTTCAAAGCCATTACGGGTCTCCCAATCTTTTAGCTTGATAAACAGCGAAGCGCCATTTGAGGCCGCCGCACCTGTCATAAACGCGTAGCCGTTAGCAACGGTAATGCCATCGATGCCAGGCTCTTGCTCAACCAAGTTAACCAACTTGTCCGTTGTTTCGGTAGTACGAGAAAGAGACGCTGAATCTGGAAGCTGAACGTTAACCAGCAAAATACCTTTATCTTCCTGCGGTACAAACGCCGTAGAGGTATTTTTCGCAAGGAAGCTTACCGCACCAACCGCAATCACAAAGAAGGTAACTAGTAGCAGTGCCTTTTTCACCAGGAATCCAGCAACTTGACCGTAGCGCAGTGTAATACGCTCTAATGCGCGATTGAATGTTTGGAACCAGCGCGCTGTATTGCCACCACCTTTCTTCAGAACCAACGAACACAGTGCTGGAGACAGCGTCAGTGCGTTGATCGAAGAAATAACAACTGAAATACAGATGGTCAGAGCGAACTGACGATACATAATGCCGGTGATACCTGGTAGCAGCGTTACCGGGATAAATACCGCAAGCAGTACTAACGTCGAGGTGATGATTGGTCCCGTCACCTCTTTCATCGCAATTAAGGTCGCTTTTCTCGGTGACATATCCGGATTGCGTTTCATGATGGTGTCAACGTTCTCGATAACGAGAATCGCGTCATCCACCACGATACCAATCGCGAGGATAATACCAAACAGGGTTACCGTGTTCACGGTAAAGCCCGTCATGTTCATGACAGCAAAGGTACCGATAAGCGATACCGGAATCGCGACAACCGGAATAAGCGTTGCACGCGCACTGCCAAGGAATAGGTACGTTACCGCGATAACGAGTATTATGGCCTCGATTAAAGTCTTAACTACCCCTTTGATCGACTCCGCAACGAACACAGTGGTATCGTAACTGGTTTCGTATGCCATACCTTCAGGGAAGTTCACACTCAAGCGCTCAAGCAGATCCATCACCGCCTTGCCACTTTCGAGCGCGTTGGCGTCCGATTGTAGGTTAAGCGCAACGATTGAAGCATCTTCACCTCGGAACTGACCACTGCCATCGTAGAACTTCTTGCCAAGCTCTACGCGAGCGACGTCTTTAAGGTATACCGTAGAACCATCTGGATTCGCACGAAGAACGACGTTCTCAAACTCACCAATTGACTCTAGACGACCTTTGGTGACTAGATTGAACTGTACCTCTTGTGGGTTTGCATATGGCGCAGCGCCTACACGACCGGCAGCAACCTGTACGTTTTGCTCCGCAAGAGCAGCGTAAACGTCGGAAGTGGTCATCTTAAGGTTGGCTAGCTTGTCTGGGTCTAACCAAACACGCATCGCGTACTCACCGCCACCAATTACGTTAACTTCACTGATGCCTTTAACACGAGCAAGTTGATCCTTAACGTTCAAGTTGATGTAGTTAATCAGGAACTTGTCATCATAGCGACCATCAGGTGAGTAGAAGTTCAGCACCATCAATAGATCTGGCGAACGTTTTTTCACCGTTACACCGACCATACGAACTTCTTGCGGAAGTTTCGACTCAATTTGTGACACGCGGTTCTGTACGTTGACCTGAGCCATGTCGGGGTCGGTACCGATGTCAAATGTCACATTGAGGTTGTATGAACCGTCATTTGCACTCTTTGAAGACATATAAATCATGTCTTCAACTCCGTTCACCGAGGTTTCTATCGGGTCGGCTATCGCCTCCTCTACGACCTCTGCACTCGCACCTGTATAGAATGCCGTGACACTGACCGATGGCGGGCTGATTTTAGGATACTCAGCAACCGGCAACACCATCAAAGAGATGGCACCTGCCAGCGTGAGTATTATTGAAATGACCAAAGCAAACTTTGGTCTTTGAATGAAGAAACGACTTAGCATCTATTACGCACCTTGATCTGCTGGCTTCGACTCATCGATTCGAACAGGCACGCCATTCCTTACACGCTGCAAGCCTTGAGTGATGACAACATCAGTCGGTTTCAATCCTGATTGGATGATGACGCCAGTTTCTACTTGTGTACCTAGTGCAACATTACGTCGCTCCGCCACATTACCTTCAGTCACGACCATAACAAAGTCGCCTTCGAGATCGGTTTGAACAGCGCGACGCGGTACCGTCACTACGTCGATTGCTTCTTTTTCCATAAGCTCAACACGCACGTGCTGACCCGGAAGTAAGCGCTGTTGTGGGTTATCAACGACAGCACGCATCGCCAGTGTACCCGTGTTGAGGTTAATTCGGTTACCTAAGAAGTCGATTTTGCCTTGCTGTTCGAACACTCGGCCATCTTCTAGAATGATGTTCACCGCCACGCCATTTGACTCATCCGATCCGTTGCCTTCAATAGTATCCATGCCTAGAGCTAAACGCTCACGCTCACTGATACTGAATGACGCGTAAATAGGATCCATGCTAACCAGTGTCGTTAATACACCAGAAGATGGAGAAAGAAGATCGCCTTGGCTGACCTTACTGTCAGAAATTCGACCGGTAAACGGCGCAAGAATGGTGGTGTAAGACAGGTTAACGTCAGCCACTTTAAGCTGAGCTTTGCCCGCTTCCAGTTGAGCGCGGGCACTCATCAGTGTCGCAGTCAACGCATCAAATTCTGCTTGAGAAATGTTGTTCGATTTAACAAGGTTTTTGCCACGCTCAAAATCAAGCTCGGCTTTTTTCAGTGCTGCCTCCGCTTCTGACACTTTGGCTTTGGCACTCGCGACTTGAGCTTCAAATGATGATGGCTCGATAGAGTAGAGCTTTTGACCTTTTTCGACGATCTGCCCTTCTTGGAAATGGCGTTCCATCAAATAGCCCGTTACTTGTGCAGTAATGGCTGTATCTTCAACCGCATCCATGCGTCCAATGTAAGACTTACTTTGTTGATGTGGGACGACCTCTACAGCAGTAGTTTGCACAAGAGGCGCTGGTGCATTTTGGTTGGATTTTGTTGCTTCGCCGCATCCTGCTAAAAATAGTGCAGAGATAACGCTGGCAACGATTATTTTTCTAGGCATTGAAACACCCTATTCTCTTCTGATTGGA
The DNA here is from genome assembly GCF_050337275.1 of Vibrio wakamikoensis. Classification (NCBI taxonomy): domain Bacteria; kingdom Pseudomonadati; phylum Pseudomonadota; class Gammaproteobacteria; order Vibrionales; family Vibrionaceae; genus Vibrio; species Vibrio wakamikoensis. Next base: position 45,509 of record NZ_JAKJST010000036.1, read on the forward strand.
ACAAGCTTTGGCAGACTAACAAATCACAAGTCAGCTGAATGTCCGAAAAGTATTAATAGTTATGGCGAAAGTGTTTCAAAATATAACGAATTGATTTATATCAATCTTTCGAATTTTCTTCTGGAAACGACAAATCGTGAAGCATCATAAAGTCAGCGCGAATTTCTTGCTCCAAATGAGTCGCAAGTTCAGTCGGGCAAAAAATCATCACGTGCACTATTTGCTCACCTGTCACGCCACTTGCTATGTGGATATGCGGCTCAGAGCCAGGCAAATCTACACCGGCATGTTTTTCGATGACTCCGTTATAGCGCCTAGCAACATCGATAAAGTCTTCACTGTGCTTCTCTATTCGGATAGTCAACTCAGGGAGTAATGGAAATAGGTTTTTGAAGCCAGGAACCACTATAGAAAAGCTGTGGTAAACGTAGCGTTTCATGAAGTTGAGGTTCTTAACAGCGTAGGTAAAAAACATGCTGTTAGGCAGTGTGATAGTTTTTCCTGTGAAATGATATTGACCGTGGTACAGGTCAATTTCTTGTATCACAGTGGCCATTAGATTGTGCTCAATCACTTCGCCGCTGGTCTTTCCTACCTCAATCCAGTCACCGATACGAAAAGAACGCGAACTCGCTCGCTGGATTGAACCAGTAAAACAGAGGATGATCTCTTTGGAGGCTACAACGATAGCAACGGCGATAGCGGTTACTGACAGTGCGAACTCACTGATTTCTGATTTCCAAACCAGAAACAGAGTGATAACAATGATCGCGAACGAGCCGTTTTTAGTTCGCGACATCCATTTACGCTGATCTTCAGACAAAAACGCCACATCCCCTCGAATTCCCGAGAGTGTGATGCGGCGTATTATCAAAATCAGTGTGATGACCAGGACGCTCAATAACAGTTTGTTTTCAATTAAAAACGCGATGATTTTTTGAACATCTTCCATGGTCGCCTACTACTGCATTAAGAATGAGTATTAACGATAACGAATCGCGGTGTCTTTCGCAATTTGCACGATCACTTTTACCGCTAACTCCATGCCTTGAACAGTAATAAATTCATGAATACCGTGGAAATTATAACCACCTGTAAACAGGTTTGGACAAGGTAAGCCCATGAACGACAAACGAGCGCCGTCGGTACCACCACGAATTGGCTTAATGTTTGGCTTCACCTCGCAGCGTTCCATAGCCTGCTTAGCAATCTCGATAATGTGTGGATGTGGCTCTACCATTTCGCGCATGTTCGAATAGTTATCTGTGATGGTTAAACTCACCTTATTACCCTGAGCATTAAACGTGGCCACCTTATCTTCTAGGTAGGCTTTTTTGCGTGCCAATTCGTCTTTGTCAAAATCACGCAAAATGTAGTGCAGTGATGAGTCCGTCAAAGACATTTGTGCATTATGAAGGTGATAGAAACCTTCATAACCAGACGTGCACTCTGGTGTTTCCTCAAGCGGCATATCCGCGTGGAATCGTGCTGCTGCGGTCATAGCATTGACCATTTTACCTTTTGCTGTACCTGGGTGGACAGACACTCCTTTAAACTCAACGAGCGCCGCCGCTGCATTGAAGTTTTCATATTCAAGCTCACCTACCGGACCGCCATCTACGGTGTACGCCCATTTAGCAGCAAACTTATCGACATCAAACAAATCAGCACCGCGACCGATTTCTTCATCAGGAGTGAAACCTATTTTAATGTCACCATGGGGGATCTCTGGGTTTGCCATCAGGAACTCAACCGCAGAGATGATCTCGGCTATTCCCGCTTTATTGTCTGCTCCAAGCAATGTAGTGCCATCGGTCGTAATAATATCGTGACCATGCAAAGCGTGCAGATCGCGATACTGAATTGGTGAAAGCACCACATCACCCTTTCCAAGCGCAATATCACCGCCTTGATAGTTTTCTACCAACTGAGGTTTAACATCTTTGCCAGAAGCGTCTGGCGCCGTATCCATATGGGCGATAAAACCAATCGCTGGGATATCAGCCTCTACATTCGATGGCAAGGTCGCCATGATATAACCATTAGCATCCAGCGTGACATCGGATAAACCCAATTCGATCAGTTCTTGTTGCAGAAATCGAGCAAACTCAGTTTGGCCTGGTGTGCTCGGGCATGTTGCCTGCGACGGGTTAGATTGCGTGTCGAACGTGACATATTTGAGAAACCTGTCGATAAGACCTGTCATAATTTTCACCTTTATAGTGGTTGTGAACCCAAGTCATCTCATAATACGGATCGAAGCCAGTGGAATGTTGCGATGAATCAGTTTTATCTGATTTGACGAGCATTTTGTAAGGTCAATATAAGCCCAAACACTAATCCGTAGCTAGCCCTGAAACAAAGGGATACGCCCAATACACTACGCCCCACCGATTCAAATTAAGGGGGATGTGATTGATAGTCCAGCCTGAAATAATGATGTTAAGTTAACGTAGAGAAGATGAGATTAGACACTATGAAGCGTCCACATTTTGTTTCCACGCCTATTTTTGTTTCAGCTCTAGTCGCTGATAAAAAAGTGACAACAGCTACCAAGAGTGGCCTGGCAACCCAAACAACGCTAGCAAGTCCGCTCGAGCGTGAGCGAGTCGCATTAGTTAAACAACGACAGCAACGTGGTGGCTTCAGCGCTTAGTTTTGCTTACGCCAGATACAAAAAAAGCACCTGTCAAAGGTGCTTTTTATCATGCTTGTTTTATCGGTTAATGCCGATATCACGCTGCATGTGGCCAGATAGCTCGTTCGCGTAGTAAGTTGTTTCAACTTCACCTTTGCCGAACAGAATATCTAGTAAGTGTGCAATCAATCCTTTGAAGTTTACCGCGTAGGTCTTCTTATCCATAGAGGGTGCGATAGCGATGGTTTCGATGTTCACTGCTTGTGCCATGATTGCCTCTCTTGAAATTTGGTAACTCGTTGTTGTTGGTGACAATATTAGGCAAAAAAACGCTGTTTAAAAAATGACAAAATTTGGTATTTCAGATTAGATTTTCTAATAAAACAAATCTTTAACAACCTCTATATGCACCTATTTATTTGTGGTGAATTTTTATACCCAAAACAAACGATTTGGTGAATAAAAATTCCATACAGCACTCTATAAGTATAATTTGTTAGAAAAATGATAAACGAAAACCTCCCAAAAAATGGGAGGCTTTACGCATTTACCGTTAGCTCTATTTATTAACAAGCTTGAGCTGTTGTTTTTCTTTGTACAGTGATGCAATTGATGCCGCTGTCATGGTGAATAAAATCACACACAAGGAGAACCAAGTTGGAATTTCCCAAGGCGATCCTACCAATGCCATCTTGATACCGATGAATATCATAATGAACGACAGAGCAGGTTTGAGATACACAAATCGATTCATCATCCCTTCAAGAACAAAATAGAGCGAACGCAGCCCAAGCAGAGCAAACACGTTTGCTGCGAACACCAAGAATGGTTCACGGGTCACAGCAAAGATCGCCGGGATAGAGTCGAGCGCGAACAAAATATCCATAAAGGCAATCACACCTATTACCACCAGCATAGGGGTAAACACTCGCTTGCCATTTTCAACAATCGACAAGCTATTGCCATGATACGAGTCCGTCACCGGCAACAGTTTTCTAATCAATCGCTCTGGAAGTGGATTGATCTCATCGTCACCATGGTCACGCGCTAGTTGAATACCCGTCCAAATCAAGAAAGCGGCAAACAGATACATGACCCAGTGGAACTGAGCAAGCAACTGAGCACCGACACTGATCATGATGGCACGCAATACCAACGCACCAATCACACCCCACAGTAGCGCACGCGGACGCAAGTGCTGAGGTACAGAGTACTGGTGAAAGATGATAGCGAATACAAATAGGTTGTCGACGCTGAGCGATTTTTCAAGCAAATAGCCAGTTAGAAACGATACCATTGCTTTTTCTGCGCTGTAATCGTTGTCTGGCGCGTACACATGCCAAAATAGATAGATGGTTGCAGCAAACACGAATGCCAAGACAAACCAAAAACCGCTCCAAATCGCCGCTTTGCGAATGGTAATTTGACCGCCGCGAGTCTGATAGATATCCAATGCGACTAACACAAGAGTCAGCAGCAGGAAGCCAAGATAGATAGATGGGCTCATAAGTCCTCCGGGCGGAAAGACGGGACTGTTTTAGACGACCTTCCGCAAACCAATAACACACCAGCACACGAATGCACTGAGCCTTTGATTGCGTTGGTCTCGTCAAAGCGTTATGAAAACACTTATATTTGCCGGATAAGTTGATTGCTATAACAGCACTAACTTAACGAGATGACGACAAATAAACGGGTGACTACTCCCCAAAACGAGGCGATTGTAGGGTGAGATGAGAATGCTGTCTATAAGAAAAACCCAAAAAACGAAAAAGCCAGCATAATTAAGGATGCTGGCTTCACGTCTTGGTATGTAAAGTATTGATTATGCTTTATCTTTGCTCGTCGCTTTCTGGTTCGTTTCTTTCCAGTACTGAATACGACAACGATGCAGTTGTGCACGTCTCATCTTTTTCATGGTTAACTCCTTCTAAACTTTACGCATCTCACGTTACGTTTCTTATGTAACAGTGAAATGACAACCGTAAGACCGTTGTGTGACACTCTGTGAGTAACATCGATGAGCTTGTTGTGTTGAACACACTTGCTCGGCTAACGATTCCAAATCAAATGAATGCGCTCAGCGTCACTGGTCATTAATAGCGTCTTTGTTGCTAACGTATTCTGAATCTCATTTTTCCTGATCCAGGTAAACTGTTGGGACACAAAAGTGGGATGTAAGTTCAAAAATTCAACCAGTTTCTTATCCGCAGTTTGAGCCGTGCCCTGATTGATCAATTCTTCGACAGTGAGTATTTCATCACCAATTTTGACCTCAACCAAGTGATAGCTGTCTTTGCGCAAAGCAGTTTGAACATACGTAAAGTGATAAACGCTAAAAGGAAAAGAGTAGTTAACCTCGGTGACTTTACCTTCTGAATCGACCGCAATAACCACATCAAGCTCAATGCCACGATAGCTTTGCTCAAAAGCACAAAACGTCTCCCGCTCTACTTCTCCACAGTCATAAAGCTCTGTAAGACTCTCAACATCAGCAAGCGTCTTGATGGGCTGTAGACCCGCAACATATTGACTCGGCCAAAGCTCAATAGCGAGGACGTTATGGCTAAAGGCAAGCAGCAGTAAGGCGAACAATGGCTTCATTTCAATCTCACGGGGTTAACTCTGATACCCAAGACTAGCAAGATATTCCGCTGCTCCCCTCCTCCCCCTGAATTACGCCCACACTAAGGTCATTTTGTGAGCAGGCGCAAATTCTAAGGCGTAGGCGATGAGAAGGATGTGACTGACATGGATACGTTTTATATTAGCCTCGGAAAACTACAAAAAATGGAATGAGCATGAAACAAAAGACCCTACTTGCTTGCATGCTACTAGCCTCGCCTGGGCTGCTAGCATCACCTAATATCACGGTTTCAACTTCAACCACCAGCCGTGACTATCCTATTACGGCAGATGAGCCGTTGGTGATACCACTAACCAAAGATAAATACCAATTAAAAGTGTCGGGCATTGATGGCACTTGCGATCATCAACTGCCTAGCAAAATTAAGTTCAATACACCGATTCCTCTGTTGTGTGGCGAAGACTCGGTTCTGCCTCTCAACATCCGCTTTACCGGAGATTACTCTTTTAGCTACGACGAAGAAACGAAGTCTTTAGTCTTCAAAAGACAACCCAAGAAAGTCGCTAAGAAAGAGTTCAAACGCCCCATTCCTAATGTTCAATGCGAAGCATTACCAAACGAGGCACAGACCATTGCTGTCGGTGATACCTATGCCGATGGTACTAAGCTAAAAGATGTCTTCACTGGAGATATAGTCACGGTAAATGGCGGCAAAGTGACGGTTGTGCCAAACGCGGTATCCGGTGGTTTGACTCTACTAGAGCCTGTCGAAACGATTGACCAGTCTGATGCCCTAAACTATCGCAATGCCAACATCTACTTTGTGATGGTAGATAGATTCAACAATTCCAATCCGGGTGAGCCGCAGCCATATGGGCGTCAATCTGATGGTAAAGACAACATCGGCACTTTTCACGGCGGGGATCTAAATGGCATCACCGAAAAACTCGATTACATCCAATCTCTTGGCACCAATGTAATTTGGCTATCACCGATTGTGGAGCAAGTGCATGGATTTGTTGGCGGCGGCGACAGCGGTTCATTCCCATTCTATGGCTACCATGGCTACTGGACTCGTGACTTCACCAAGATCGATGAAAGCTTCGGTAACGACGATGACTTAAAACGCCTCATTGATGAAGCACACAAACGCGGCATCAAAGTGTTGCTGGATGCAGTCATTAACCACCCTGGCTATTCAACACTCGCCGACCTTCAATATGATGACCTAAATGTACTCAAGCCAGAGCACCAGTTACCAACGATGTTTGCCAAGTGGCAACCCAAACCCTCTGAAAACTGGCACAGCTATCACAGCAATATCGACTACCAAAGCGAAGAATGGAGTCAATGGTGGGGAGCGGATTGGGTTCGTACCGGTTTGCCAGGCTACGAAAAACCAGGTTCGAGTGACATTACCCTATCGCTCGCAGGCCTTCCTGACTTTAAAACCGAGTCCACTAAAGCAGTAACCCCTCCGCAGTGGCTGCTTGATAATCCCGGAACTCGTGTTGCCAAACACGATAATTACACCGTCGCCGATTATCTGATTGAATGGCAAACGGATTGGGTAAAACGATTTGGTGTTGACGGCTATCGTGTCGATACCGTGAAACACGTAGAAGGCGAAATTTGGAAGAGGCTAAAAGCACAAGCCACGCACAGCCTAGAGCAATGGCGAAAAGACAACAATCAATCCGGGCAACCTTTCTGGATGATGGGTGAAGTCTGGGGACACAGTGCGTATCGCAGCCCATATTTTGACGACGGCTTCAATGCACTCATCAACTTTGATATGCAGAAGAAGCTGGATAAAGGCGCCGCGTGTTTCAGCCAAATGGCGGACACCTACCAAAGTTACGCCAACTCAATTCAAGAGTCGGAAGACTTTAACCCAGTAAGCTACATGTCTTCTCATGATACCGAGCTTTTCTTCAGCCGTTTCAAAGACTACACCATGCAGAAAAACGCGGCGAATGCTCTACTTCTAAGCCCAGGTGCGATTCAGGTGTATTACGGTGACGAAGTAGGTCGAAATATTGGCCCATATGCCGACGACTTCCACCAAGGCACCCGCTCAGACATGGTGTGGACACTAAGTGATGATAAGAAAGCGTTGCTCGAACATTGGCGAACTGTTGGTCAATTCAGAGACCGTCATCCGGCTGTTGGTGCAGGTAAACATACTGAGATTGCTAACGACAAGGCTTATGTGTTCTCTAGAGAGCTTGATAAAGACAAGGTGATTGTTGCTTATTTTGGTAAGTAGTGGTCTCTAATAAGCGTAGAAACGAAGCTAGGTTGGCCTTGTCCTTTTCTGCGGTTTTGAACTAACAAATGAACTCAAGCGCCTCAATAGACAGTCTCTCTGGATCTATTGAGGCGTTTTTTGAAGCCGAAAGTACTTTCATGATACTTCGGCATTGAGTAATGTCAGTTGATTGGACGTTAGTACGCTAGGTCCCAGTTTTCGTCATTCCGCACTCGATGCGGAATCTACCCAACGCGCACTCCTAACCTTCAAGGTTCAAAGTCAGCGTCTGAGCGTAGCTTCTAGCTCGTTATTGGACAGAAGTCAGTTAGAGCACCAACTCAAAATGGATATTTTCAAAATATCTAAAGTAATGAAAATTGCGAAATAGGGTGCAGAAAGGCAACTCGAAATCATTTCTCCATTTAGTCATACGCAACAATGGCTCTTCTTTCTCATACCGCTACCTGTTCTTGTCGATACCAACGGTTAAATTGCTCTATCTTCATTGGCCGCGCTATCGCATAACCTTGGGCAATTTCACATCCTACTTCCAATAACAACTCCTTTGCTTCCCAATCTTCTAAACCTTCTGCCACAACCGTTTTGTCGAAGGTTGAGGCCAAACTCATCACAGCCTTCAAAAGCCCCCAATTCTTACTATCTTTTTGCAAGCCAATAATAAAGCTCCTATCGACTTTCAACACGTCAGCGGGAAGATCTCTTAAATAAGAGAGGGTTGAATAGCCAGTTCCAAAATCATCAATTGCCACACTCACCCCAAACGACTGACAACGCTCAATCACCGCCTGAGCTCTTTCTACCAGTTCTAGAGCACTCGATTCAAGAATTTCTATCTGCACATAGCTTGGAGGAACCTTATATTGATACAATAGCGCTCTTAGGCGACTGGTAAAATTGATATCATCCAATTGATAGCTAGATACGTTAATAGACAATTGTATATCCATGCCACATTTCATCCACTCGGACACTTGATGAACGGCTTGAGTCATTACCCAGTCACCAATCTCACATTGTAGCGCGGGAGTTTCTATATCAAACAAAAATTGCTCGGGGGTTAACACTCCTTTATCGGGGTGATTCCAACGAAGAAGGGCTTCTGCTCCTATCAGCTCATTGCTTCTCAGGTTCATTTTTGGCTGAAAGTATAGTTCCAGCTCATTTTCAGAAACGGCTTGTTCCAACTGTCGCTTTTTAGCATGTCGTTTTCGCTTACTTCTATCATGCTCAGGGTTAAAGAATGACATACTATTCCCCCCCTGCAGTTTCGATTCATACATAGCTAGGTCAGCTTGTCGAATAAGGTGCTCTATATCTGTGACACTATCCGCCTCCGTCATAGTCACACCAATACTCGCAGAGAAGGGCTGAGGGTGAATCAAATCTGTTTTAAATCTCATCGTAGAAATTATATTGAGTAGCTTTGAAGCGTACGATTTTACTTTAGTTTTATTCCGAACATTATTAAGGATAATAATAAATTCATCTCCCCCCCACCTTACTAGAATATCGTTTGAAGGAATATTTTTACTCAAGGTAGAAGCGAGTAACTTTAGTGCCTCATCGCCAACTTCATGTCCAAAAGAATCATTAATCTTTTTAAACTCATCGAGGTCAATAAACAGAACTGCCATATATCGACCGAATTCATTGAATTTTAGTAACTCACTGACTTTGGTCACCAATAAGTTACGATTAGGCAGTTTCGTGAGGGGATCATAGAGTGCAAGTAACTCTAGTTGCTTTTCTTGCTCTTTCAGGCGTGATATATCTGTAAACAGGGCAACAACGTTAGATAGCTTATCTTGAGAATCCTTAACTGCTGTTAGGCTAACAAGTTCAGGATGAGCTTTACCATCTTTTCTTACGAGCCATAATTCACCACGCCAAAACCCACTTCTTAACACTTTTTGTTTAAGTTCGGCATAGCGAACCTGAGATTCACTTTCATCTATCATTGACTCTAAAGAGTGACCCAATAGTTCTTCTCTACTGTAGTCATTAGCTGAAATAAACGCTTCATTAACTCTTCGAACTAACCCCAAATTATCAAGAATTAAAATACCTTCTCTCGTGTTGTCAAAAACACTCGCTGACATTCTCAATTCTTCTTCTGCATGGCTCTTTTCCGTTACGTCTAGATATGTCCCAAACATCTCTATCGGTTCACCAGTCTTTTCCCATTTCACCACCTGTCCTCGAGCGAGTATCCAAAGCCATTGTCCAGATTTATGTTGAACACGACATTGACATTCATAAACTTCAAGAGAACCTTCAAAGTGGCGCTTTAATTGTTCTTCTGATTGAACAAAATCTTCTGGGTGACAGAGCTTTTCCCAAGTCTTGAAAGTGAGTGGTTCAAGCTCTGCTAAGCGATAGCCGAGCATCTCTGCCCATCTTTCATTAAATTTAACTTCACCCGACTTTATATTCCAGTACCAAGTGCCAATTTTGGTTGCTGCAATAACACTATTCAAATCTCTCTGTTCTTCCAGCAGCTTCATTCGCGTTGCTTTGATTGTTGAAAACATCTGGTTTACAACCCGAATAAAACCATCAATTTCATTATACCCACTGAGCTTCAACTCCTGATTGGGAATGGTATTGACTTCATCAACTTCTAACTGAAGCTTTAAACTCGCTAAGGGTTTCGATACAAACCGTTGTAAAAGAAAATATAATATCGATAAGATAACAGCGTTAAGTATTAGACCTGAGAGTACGGCATGAAAAAGCGACTCATACATCTTATCCTTAATAATGCTATCAGAAACACTGATCTTTACTTTGCCAATCTCCTCACCGTTTGGTGATTCAATAGGCATGCTTGTTATGACAAACTCATCACCAAACAAATAGCCCTTTTCCTCGTCACACTCTGAAATTTCACCATTAACTTTTGTTACACCCGAAACATAGTTATCTCGGTTAATAATTTTGGCGAACTGATTGTCATAAACCACAATAGCTTGGTAATTTCTTTCTCTTGCTTCATTTAAGATGATTTTTTTATATTCATTAATAGCATACGCTTGCATCAAAGGAGCAATATTATTACTCAGTGTAATTAAGCTCATTTCAACTTGTTTATTGATGTGCTTTGAGAGTGCTTGTTTTTCAATTGAAAGAGCAATCGTTGTATAGATAGCTATCACGAGACTGATGCTAAGCATGATAACTAGCATGGTCACTCTAATGAGAGCGACGGACTTGGAAGAAGCGTTCATTTTCCCCATCAGGTTCCTTTCTAATCCAAACCGAGGACATTTCTTTTAATTTCTTCTTCTTGGCTATCAAGGGAGTTTTTGTCCACAGCAAGCACCTTAAGTTCTTGTGTTGATTCAATCTTCGTCCCTTGCCAAAACTCATAAACAGTCTCGACTGAACGCTCTCCTATTTTAAAAGGTTGTTGCATCGCAGCTCCAACAATAACACCCGTTCTGAGCAACTCCAGAAACTCTGGCTCTGCATCAAAACAAATCAACAAAACCTCCTTCCCTTTACCCATTTTCGCGATACCATCAAGAGCAGCTTGATACCTGTTCGAACCTTGTAGCCAAATAGCACGCGTTCTAGGATTTTTTGTTAAGATTTCGATTGTATAATCAAATGTTTCCTGATAACTAAAATCCACTTGCTGATAAAGACCATTAACATCTATACCACTTTCATCAAGAGCAGCAATGAAACCTTGTGTTCTCTGTTGACCATTCACTCTCATCTGGGGAATAGCGATAATACCTACGGTGCCGTCAACACTTGAGCTACGCTCCATCTTAGCTGCAAGCATTTTTCCTAAATCATAGGCTCCTTGGAGATTGTTTGATTTTATGTAGGACAAGTAGTCGCCACTCTCTGCTCCAATATCGGCAATGACAACAGGGATCTGGGCTTGTTTTGCCAAATTAAGCAAGGTCACCGCGGCAGAAGAATTCGTTGGAGACATGATAATGGCATCAGCCTTCATATCGATGGCCAATACAAGATTTTCTAATTCTTGTTTAGCATCATTGTTGGCAGAGAGGACAAGCACGTCGTAATCATAGACGTTTGCTTTCGAAGTAACTCCTCTCCTCATAATTTCCCAAAAGGGTATTCTCAAATCTGAAACAAGATAAACCAGTTGCTTTTCAGACGTTTCTCCATCCATAGAGAGAAAGAGCAAGCATAACACGATCATCTTTTTCATAATGGTCTCCAACCAAACTCTAAGTAAGCAAAACATGTAACGCTGGACTGAGCAACATAGAACTAACATTATTATATTAGTATAAATCAATGTATTGTCTTTACTGCCTTCATAACAAAAGAAACTCCCTATCCCATGTGGTGATCTACCATATTGCGCTTGCGAGGTCGTTCCTAATCAGCTTATGTATCCTCGTCACGCAGAAGACTTACAAAGAAGCACTATCTCCACTTTTCTAGCAAAAAGTCAGCCCATTCTTTCGAAATGAACTTAAAGTCTACTGCTTGTTCATCCCGAGATAGCACCAGATAGTACTCAACTTCACTCCTATCTCTGGGAGTCATTAGCCAATAGGTGATGCTCTGTAGTAAATATATGCTTTTCTTATTTCCATACTTGTTCCTAATTTTCACGCTATACAATAGGCATTCAATATATCGATTAGACCGCATAGCACCAATCAGTTCAGACGATTTTTGTGGGTAAGTTATCTTTTATAAGCAACGGTAAATATCTGTTTTTAATAATAAAAAAAGGCCAACCCTGTAAGAGGATTGGCCTTAAATCATTGAATGTAAATCAATCTAGGAGTGCAACCGACTGCTGTGCAATCACAAATTCTTCATTGGTTGGCAAGCTATTAGTACAGCACACACTTTAAACACATTACAGCTTTCCTCCAACAAACTTTTGGACATAAATGAGTTTCGGCAATTAGACTTTTAGTATCTAATGGATGGACTGAAATAAAGAAAAACCGCCTAACACTGCGCTCAAAATTCATGTTGAAGGTCAAATTACCCGTTACTCAAGGATGAGAAATGAAGAAACTAAATCTATTTGATACGCTCAATGCTGCCTCACTACTGCTCGTCTCTCCGGAATGGCCTAAAGTGAAAGCAGCTCAAAAGCGAGCGCAATCGTTTGAAAACCCTGTTGTCAATATACAACTGGAAATACGAAATATTGC
>NZ_JAKJST010000037.1:0-56766 GCF_050337275.1 Vibrio wakamikoensis
GAGAGGACCGGAGTGGACGAACCTCTGGTGTTCGGGTTGTCATGCCAATGGCATTGCCCGGTAGCTAAGTTCGGAATCGATAACCGCTGAAAGCATCTAAGCGGGAAGCGAGCCCTGAGATGAGTCTTCCCTGGCACTTTAAGTGTCCTAAAGGGTTGTTCGAGACTAGAACGTTGATAGGCAGGGTGTGTAAGCGTTGTGAGGCGTTGAGCTAACCTGTACTAATTGCCCGTGAGGCTTAACCATACAACACCCAAAGGGTTTTGATGGACTCAAAGCAAGAACAAATTGAATGTGTATTAAGTAACTTTTAAAAAATCAGTTTTCCAGATTTATTGTTTTCAGATTTTCAGAAAATCTGAAGGCAAAACAGAATTTGCTTGGCGACCATAGCATTGTGGACCCACCTGATTTCCATGCCGAACTCAGAAGTGAAACGCAATAGCGCCGATGGTAGTGTGGGGTTTCCCCATGTGAGAGTAGGACATCGCCAGGCTTTGAATACTGTTACTTGCAATAGTAAGTAACCACATCACCAGTGTACGAATCTGTTGATGACAATTTGTGGAGAGATGGCTGAGTGGTCGAAAGCACCGGTCTTGAAAACCGGCAACCGTTAATAGCGGTTCTAGGGTTCAAATCCCTATCTCTCCGCCACATTGAAAAGCCCGCTGAGTAATCAGCGGGCTTTTTTCATATCTGAGATTCTTAAAGCGCTAACCTAGCCACTATCGAACTCCGCTGCCCTTCCGTTTGCTGTCTTTGTCTGTCAAAGTAAGCTTTACTCCTCAACCATTAAAGGTAACCAAACCTTGAGTTCTTGTTCTTACGAGCCAGCAGAGTCCTTGAAAAAACAGCTTGGTGACCAACACAATGCGGTTTCAAAAGAGCCAATACAGAGCCTTTGGAGCGGATATGGCGAACTATTTCGCGTTTATACCGATAACCCTGCGCTACCCAGTCTGATAGTTAAGGCCATTGACCTACCAAAGGTTGCACCTAAGCATCACCCGAAAGGCTGGAATACTGAGCTTTCAAACCAAAGAAAGCTTAAGTCCTATCAAGTTGAATTTCATTGGTACCAGCACTATGTTGCCCGAATGCCTATCGGCTGGGCGCCACGCTGTTTAGCCGCAGAAAGTCATGGCTCGCACTATGAGTTGCTTTTGGAAGATCTCAAGCTAGTTGAGTGTGCTAGGGTGGTAAAAACCCCATCAAACCAAGAGATAGAAACGGCACTTCGCTGGTTAGCGCAGTTTCACGCGTTTTGGTTGGGCACTGAGACTACTAGACTGTGGCAGCAAGGCACCTATTGGCATTTAGCCACTCGCCCCGATGAGTGGCAGGCAATGACGTCAAGTCGTTATAAATCAGCTGCTGAGCGCATAGATGACATACTCAATGATTGTCGTTATCAAACCCTAGTACATGGCGATGCGAAGCTGGCTAACTTTTGTTTCAACGAAACCGGCACACAGGTCAGTGCGGTTGATTTTCAGTATGTTGGCGGTGGCGTGGGGGTGAAAGATGTCGTGCTATTTCTTTGCACAGTGCTCGATTTTGATGATCCTCAGTTATCTATCGACAGCCATGTTGAAACTTATTTTGAAGCGTTACAGGCAGCGCTGGCTCGCTATCAGCCTAATGTGGATGCAAGTGATGTGTGTCATGAGTGGCGAAAGCTACTAGGACTCGCGTGGGCTGACTATCAGCGTTTTCTGCTTGGCTGGAGCCCAGTTCATGTGCGAGTGAATGCCTTTACGAATAAGCTGACTTTAGAGGCACTCGACGACTTTCTGTTGTAAAAAGCCAGTTGTAAAAAAGCTCCTGAGGGAGCTTTTTTATCATTTATAGAAGTGTTCCAGTTACTTACTGTCAATCAAGGTCAACGCTTTACGAGAAACTTCACCTGCTGCTTTAGTGAGATCTTGCTTCTCAAGCGTATCAGCTAGATACGCATAATCCGAAACGTCTGGGCGAACCGACAATGCGCGCTCAAAGTGGCGCTGTGCTTCAGGCCATTTCTCTTCGCGGAAGTAAAACTGAGCGAGAGCACTCTGAGCTTTGGCGTTGTCTGGTTGCTTTTTAACAACATCTTCTAGCATCACAACTACTGGGTGAGCATCCGCTAGGTTCAGCTCTGGTAGTAGAGTATAAAGGTCATCGTGACCTTGCTTCTTCAGCGTCTCTTTAATCACGGTAAAGGCTTCAGCATCCGCTTTGCGAGCGATAAGCTGCTTTGTAAAGCAACCCACTAGGTGTGTGCTTTGACGCGTTTTACGAGGCAGTTTGTTCCAATGACCGATTAGACCCTCACTACCTTGTTGGCTAGCAATGTCTTCAAGCAGGCCGCATTGAGCACGCTCTTCAAGTTCAACTTGCTCTTCAATATCGATAAGCTTGGCTTTGTTAAGCTTTGGCAGTAGATCGATCAGTGCTTGCCACTCGCCAAGTTCACGATAGGTGGTTTTTAGTAGGCTTAGAACGATCGTATTGCTTGGATACTCGGCTTTTAGTGTCTCAAGTGTTGAGGCCGCAAGTTCCCACTCTTCTTCACGCACAGCTTGCTTAGCACGAGTAAGCTGAACCGCGAGATCCGAGTTTTCTTGCTGAGAAGCCAGCTCAAGGTAGTGGTCGCGTTTCGCTTTATCGCCTTGACCTAACGCAGCTTCAGATGCCACGAGATAACACAGCAGAGGCATATCATGATAGTTCGCCCAGCGAGTCACTTTTTTCTCAGCGAGCTTCCAGTCACCTTCTAGCAGCTTAACAATACCTTCGTTAGTGTAGCGGCGAGAGCGGCGCATCTTACGCACGCTGAAGTAGTTGAATGTGGTCACACTGGTGTAGAGGATCTTCTTGATGATGTACTCCAGCAGAAACAGCACGGCAAGCGCGGCAATCACAAAGACAACCAGTGTCGTGACACTCATTTCAATGGTCTTATCGGCAATCGATATCAGCACATAGCCTTGTTGACCAGTGAACTGGGTGCCGACAAACAGCCCTGCGCCCAGTACAACGAAGAGGAAGATTAATCGAATCATTATTTCTCCTCCGTGATAATGGTTGTCACTTCACGGCGCAGGCGTTCGCTAATCACATCAGACAGCTGCGCTTGTGTTTCAAGTTTCACAGGGTAGTTCACTTGGATGTTTTGCTGACTCAGCTTACCCAGTGCCGCATTAAACTCTTTAACGCTGTTATTATCCATATCGAAGAAGGATTCTGACCATTGATCTGCGGTCTCCAGTGACATCTTGTAGATCTCACCTTGCTCTTCGTACACAGCTCGTATTGCCGTCTCAATTTTCGACTTGATGTTCTCACGTAGGTAAAAGTGCTGTTCTGGTGACAGTAGTGGGATAACATTGCCGTCACGGCTGCGAAAGGTGATGAAGTTCTCTGAGAAATCTTTCAAAGAAGTCATCAAGTTATCTTGCCAGTCGTAGATATCCTGCGATACCTGACGTTTTTCTACCGCCGGAGCATCAGGCAGAATAGCGTTGGCAAGTGGCAGTTGGTCGACTTCGCGCTGCAGGGAAGTCAGGCGAAGCACTAAACCATCACGGTCAATCAAAGGTACTGTGCGCAGCTTAGTGATGTCGTTTGCCATGGATTGGCGCAGGGAAACAAGGCTTGGGTCGTTGAGCGCGGCGATGCGTTGATCAGCACTCTCCATCAAGCGTGTTGCACTGACCACATCGTGTTCTAGGAACAGTTTACGTCCAGCCAGCTTTACCAAGTAATCCGCTTCTGCTAATAGCCAATCATTAGGACGGCGGCCTTTTACATCGGCGACAGCAAGTTGCAGGCTCTCGATGCTCTTCTTCTGCTGACCTAATACCACTTCTGCTTTGTGAGTCATGGTTTTTGCTTGCTCTAACGTGTCAGCTTGAACTTGCTGCATTTCAGAGCTTAGCGAGCTTTGTGATGCTTTGATTTGGGCTTCAAGCCTTGCGATACGAGCTTCGTAGTCGCCAGCCTGCTTTTGCATCATAAAGGTCATGCCACCACCTAGTAGCAGAGCAATAATGATGGCAGCTGTACCAAGCTTCACACCACGCTTACCCTGCTTTTCTTCAAACTCAGGGGCTTTTGGTTGCGTGGTTTGGTCGTCGACGGTGTTCGTCTCGGGCTCGTTAGATTGTTCAGTGTTCTCTGGGGCTAGAGTTACGTCTTTTTTGTCTTCAGACTGGATTTGCTCGTCTTTATTTTTGTTCGTCATTGTTTAGTCCTGTTTTTAGACGCTGGAGAGCAGCAAATAGAGTAGAGTTCGATGCACCTTGGCTATTAGTAATGTTATTAAATCCTTGGGCTATCGCTTGCTTGGCGATTCGTTCACTGGGAACCAATAGCCATTGTTGTTTCAACCATGCATGTTGTGATTCTGGCATTGCAGCCACTAAATGATCCAGTTGTTCCGCACTTGTGACCACCATGGTATCAATCTGGGCTTGTTGCCATTGTTCTATCGCGGCAGATTCGACGGCTCGATATTGGCGCTGATATAGCTGCAAATAATGCACATGGGCGCCTCGTTTCGTCAACTCATCGAAGATGAGCTCACGCCCGCCATTGCCACGAAGAATGACAACACGCTTGCCGGCAACGCCGACTAGCTCAGGCATGGCGAGCAGGTGTTCACTGTCGCTAACCGAGGGATAGTGTACGTTTTGTTGCACTATTTTGCTCAATTCATGTGCGGTTTTTTGACCAACCCCAAGATAAATAGCGTGATTCGGCATGCTGTCCGGGTGTGTTGAAAGCGGCTTTGAAAGGCCATGCACGGCGTATTGGCTGACTGCTATAACAATGTCGGCGCAGCGAAGTTTGGTGAGTTGAGATGAATCGAGGGAAGTCAGATGAATATCAATAAGGGGGTAATGGAGGGCATAGCCCCCCATCTTTTCAATCAGAGCGCAGAGTTCAATACCTTGGGTTTCAGGCCTTGTCACCAGTACTCTCATCAGGCATTACTCGTGATCTTGGTAAAGCTTCTCAAGGATTTCTTTAGCGCCATCGGCGAGGAGCTGGTTCGCTAGCTGTACACCCAATGCTTCGGCATCTTGGCGGCTACCTTGGATTTCACCGCGTACGATTTTGCTGCCGTCGGGCTCACCGACTAGAGCGCGTAGCCAAATGTTGTCACCATCAATCAGAGAGTAGCTGCCAATTGGCACCTGACAGCCACCTTCTAGCGTCAGGTTCATGGCGCGCTCACAGCGCACACGATCGGCGGTTTCTGTGTGGTTTAGTGGCTCCAGTAATTTGATCAGACGCTCATCATCAAGACGGCACTCAATGCCAACCGCGCCTTGGCCAACTGCAGGAAGAGATTCCTCAGGCTCGATAAAGCTGCGAATACGTGACTCAAGCTCAAGACGCTTAAGGCCAGCAGCGGCAAGAATAATGGCATCGTACTCACCGTTGTCGAGTTTACCCAGACGGGTGCCTACGTTGCCGCGCAACTCTTTGATGATCAGATCAGGACGCTGCTCTTTGAGCTGACACTGCCTACGCAAACTACACGTACCGACGATAGCGCCTTGCGGTAGGTCACTAATGCTTGCATAGGTATTAGAGACAAATGCATCACGTGGATCTTCACGCTCACAGATGGTCACAAGCCCCAGGCCTTCTGGAAAATCAACCGGGATATCTTTCATCGAGTGCACAGCTAGGTCAGCACGACCTTCCAGCATCGCCACTTCAAGCTCTTTAACGAACAGCCCTTTACCACCAACCTTTGCTAGGGGCGTGTCTAGGATAATGTCGCCTTTGGTTACCATAGTCACCAATTCAACCTCGAGTCCAGGGTGTGCAGCAATCAATGCGTCCTTCACATAGTGAGCTTGCCATAGTGCAAGGGGACTTTTACGGGTAGCAATTCGAATAGGCTGAGTCTGGGTCATAGTGTTCTCGTAAGCATCTCGTTTGTTCTGATGGTTCAATCGTATCATTGACTCAAAGAAATGCTTAGCGATTTCCCAAACCCGAGCACAAACGAGAACTTTAGCGATCACAGATATTATCAATAGTGTGAGATTAATCGCATTTGTTGTGGTAACTACTGTTAGAATTGTCCGCTATGATTTGGAAGGCTGAACCAAACGCCACCGCAGTGGGTATTGAGTTGTTGTAGTGCCGAGTATCACTTTACCGCTTATAATAAAAATGATACATTGATCACGTTTTGGACGCTTGTTTGTTTAAAACCTATGCAAAATAGCAGTTAGATTGAACCTAGGAATCACCCTTGCAGGCATACACTCAAACCCTTATACAAAGGTTAGATACCCTAAACCAGCAGCGTATTGAGCGCGCGCTGGCGCTTATGGATCTGCAAGGCCAACGTGTATTTCAGCTTATTCCAGCACTGTTTCACTTCAACCACCCGATCATTCCCGGTTTTTACGAAGCCAGTAGCCCTAGCGGCTTGTTTGGTTTTGAAGCCAACGAACTCCAGCAGCAATTCCTCGATGATATCGCGCTCGCATTGGGTCAACCTTTGCCGCAGCCAAGTCAAAATGAGATCCTTGGTTTGTATACGATGGGAAGTACCTCATCGATAGGTCAAAGCACGTCGAGTGACTTGGATATATGGGTCTGTATCTCCCCGCAAATGTCGACTAAATCCAGAGAACTGCTCAGCAATAAGTGTTTGCTGATAACAGACTGGGCAAAAGGCCTTGGGGTGGAAGCGAACTTCTTTTTAATGGATGAAGATCGTTTTCGTAGCAACATCTCTGAGGAGATGACGGGTGATAACTGTGGTTCATCACAACACCTATTGCTACTGGATGAGTTCTATCGTTCTGCGGTACGCCTAGGCGGCCAGCGCCTGTTGTGGCAAATCGTGCCGCCAGAGATGGAAGAGTGCTACGAAGATTACGTTGCTAAAATGTGCAATGAAGGCCACATCAATTGCGATGAGTGGATTGACTTCGGGCGTCTGAATCGCATCCCTGCAGAAGAGTACTTTGGTTCGAGTCTGTGGCAGCTCTATAAGAGCATCGACTCCCCTTATAAGTCGGTACTTAAAGCTATTTTGCTTGAGGCGTATTCTTGGGAATACCCGCACACCCAATTACTAAGCATTGATACTAAACGTCGCTTCTTTGCCCATGAGCCTGATCTCTATGGTATGGATGCGTATTATCTGATGCTTGAGAAAGTAACGCGCTATCTTGAGCGTATTGACGATGAGACCCGCTTGGACTTGGTTCGTCGTTGTTTCTATCTCAAAACGCACGAGAAACTATCTCGCGAGCCTGGTGTCGGTTCGATGCCATGGCGCCGTGAAGCGCTGACGCAAATGACCACCAATTGGAATTGGTCGCAAGAGGTGCTTAAAGAGCTCGACAACCGCCGTAACTGGAAGGTTGAGCAGGTGATGCAAGTGCATAACTCGCTGCTTGATGCACTGATGCTCAGCTATCGTAACCTGATCCAATTTGCGAGACGCAATGACATCACCTCGGCAATCAGTCCGCAAGACATCAGTATTCTTGCTCGTAAGTTGTATGCCGCGTTTGAGGTATTGCCGGGCAAAGTCACTCTGCTCAATCCGCAAATCTCACCTGATTTACATGAGCCCGATCTAACGTTTATCGAGGTTCAGCAAGGTAAGAGTTACCAGTCGGGTTGGTATCTGTATAAGCAGCCGCTGATCCCGCATCGAATCCTAGGCCAAGCACCACTCGAGCATAACGAATACTTAAGCAAGCTTGTTGCTTGGGCGTTCTTTAATGGCCTTATCACTGAGTCGACACGTTTGAACTCGGTAGTGCGTGATGCGCATATTGATATCGATAAGTTCTATCAGATGGTCAGTGATCTGCGTAATACCTTCTCGTTGCGCAAGCGTCGCCCGAGTATGCAAGCATTAGGTAGCCCATGTGAGATAAGCCAGCTTGCCATGTTCATCAACTTTGAGAACGATCCGACGCAGGAGCTTTCTGCGAAGGCGTCTAAAGTTGATTTGAAGAATGTTGATATCTTAAGCTTTGGCAGCGAAGGTAAAAGCCTGATTGGTTCGGTCGATTTGGTGTACCGTAACTCTTGGCATGAAGTGCGCACCCTTCACTTTGAAGGTGAAACGGCAATGCTGGATGCGCTGAAAACTGTGCTCGGCAAAATGCACCAAGATGCGTTCCCGCCAGAGTCGGTAGACGTGTTCTGTTACAGCAAGAACTTGCGCGGCGTGTTAAGAAACACGGTCTATCAACTGCTAGCGGAGTGTATTGAGCTGCGCTTGAAGCCGATTGACCAGGAAAAGCGTCGCCGCTTCAAAGCACTGAAAGTCGCCAACCAGATGTATGGCTTGTTCTTTGAACGTCGCGGTGTTTCGGTGCAGAAATTGGAGAACTCGGTGGACTTTTACCGCAGTATCTCAACCAATAAGCTGCAAGGTTCACCGCTGCTCATGCTGGATAAAGAAGTGGAGTATCAGCTGCCTCAAGTGGTCGATGGGTTTGCCAGCGAAGGTTTGATTCAGTTCTTCTTCGAAGACACTGACAACGGCTTCAACATTTATGTGTTGGATGAATCAAATCAGATTGAGGTTTACCATCAGATGCGCGGCAGCAAAGATGAGATGATTGCTAGCGTAAACAGTTTCTACACCTCAAACGTCAACGACGACAATGAGGTGTCATCGAAGCTGATTAACTTCAACTTGCCGCAGTACTACCAGCTTGTGCATGCGGAAGAAGGAGAGCCTTACATCATTCCTTACCGTAACGACGGCGGCTCTTCCAACTCTCGTAATTCAAAAGCAGTCAATGCTTGATGCATCGGTTGGGCTTATACCCAATCGATGTCTTCACTCGCGTGTTTCTCACACTCTTCTTTGACCATAGTCATCAGTTCAAGACCGGTCTTTGAGCATATCCACTTATCTTCAATCAGCTTGAAGTGAAATCCACCTGATTTTGACGCAAGCCAGATTTCGTGCATCGGCTCTTGGCGGTTGATGATGATTTGACTGCGATCTTCAAATTCCAGTGTCATGACGTTGCCCGTCACTTCATAATCGATATCGGCACCCGATTCGTCGATGGCTTCTTCGATGTTTTGTAGTTGAGCATCGACCAGTTGGTGAAATTCCGTGTCGTTCATTTTGTAATCCTATTGCTTTTCTAATTCGTGGTGCGATTATAGGGGGCATTGATTCAATAATCACGATATGCAAAATGAAAAAGACGATTACAGCAATGTTTATGCTTGTAATAGTAGGACTAGCGGGATGCGGCCAGACTGGCGACTTGTATATGCCTGCTGAAGACGCACCAACCAACGAGCAAGCACAAATAGCCATCGACACAGTGTAAAGGGATACAGGATTTGGATTATTTCAACTATCAGGACGATGGCCAGCTTTGGGCCGAGAATACGTCACTTACCGAACTTGCCGAGCAATACGGCACACCACTTTATGTTTATTCTCGTGCGACGCTAGAGCGTCACTGGAATGCATTTGATAAATCTGTTGGCGACCACCCACACTTGGTGTGTTATGCAGTGAAAGCGAACTCGAATATCGGTGTGCTTAACGTACTGGCACGTTTGGGTTCAGGCTTTGATATTGTTTCTGGCGGCGAGCTAGAACGTGTGGTTGCCGCGGGTGGCGATCCTAGTAAAGTGGTGTTCTCAGGTGTAGGTAAAACCGCGCAAGAGATGCGTCGTGCGCTTGAGCTTGGTATTAAGTGCTTCAATGTTGAATCGGAACCTGAGCTAGAGCGTCTAAACCAAGTCGCTGGCGAGATGGGTGTCGTAGCACCAATCTCACTGCGTATTAACCCTGATGTCGATGCGAATACTCATCCATACATTTCAACCGGTCTTCGTGATAACAAGTTTGGTATTGCGTTTGATCGCGCACCAGCGGTCTACAAGTTTGCCAGCAGCTTACCTAACCTAGCGGTTCATGGTATCGACTGCCATATCGGCTCACAGCTAACGGATATCGAACCATTCATTGATGCGACCGATCGTTTGTTAGCCCTTATTGACCAATTACGTGGCGACGGCGTTGATATTCGTCACTTAGATGTCGGTGGTGGCCTTGGTGTGGTTTATCGTGATGAGTTGCCACCACAGCCATCGGATTACGCCAAAGCACTGCTAGCTCGCTTAGAGAACCATCCAGAGCTTGAACTGATTTTTGAGCCGGGTCGTGCGATTGCGGCTAACGCTGGCGTACTACTGACTAAGGTTGAGTTCCTAAAGCACACTGAGCATAAAAACTTCGCCATCATTGATGCGGCAATGAACGATCTTATGCGCCCGGCGCTGTATCAAGCATGGCAAGATATCATCCCGGTTACGCCTCGTGAGGGTGAAGCTACGACTTACGATTTGGTTGGCCCAATCTGTGAAACGGGCGACTTCATCGGTAAAGATCGCGCCTTAGCACTTGAGCCAAGCGATCTACTGGCCGTTCGCTCAGCTGGTGCTTACGGTTTTGTTATGTCTTCTAACTACAATACGCGACCACGAGTTGCAGAAGTGATGGTTGACGGCGAGACGGCGCACCTTGTACGTAAGCGTGAAACCTTAGAGAGTCTTTGGGAACTAGAAAGCATTTTGCCGGAGTAACAGAACCACTATGCACTTCCACTTTTCTAAAATGCACGGTTTGGGTAACGACTTTATGGTTGTTGACTGTATTACCCAGAACGTTTTCTTTTCACCTGAGCTTATCCGCCGTTTAGCAGATAGGCACACAGGTGTTGGTTTTGACCAACTGTTGATTGTTGAAGCACCTTACGATCCTGAAACGGATTTCCATTACCGCATTTTCAACGCGGATGGCAGTGAGGTAGAGCAGTGTGGCAATGGCGCACGCTGTTTTGCTCGCTTTGTGCAGATGAAAGGGCTCACCAACAAGTACAGCATCAGTGTCAGCACTAAGAAAGGCAAAATGGTGCTCAAGCTAGAAGAGAATGACTTGGTGACGGTCAACATGGGTCAACCTGAGTTCGAGCCGAGCAAGATCCCATTTAAAGCTAAGCAAAAAGAAAAGACCTATATTCTGCGTGCTGGCGACCATACCTTATTCTGTGGTGCCGTCAGTATGGGTAATCCCCACGTCGTCACCGTGGTTGATGATACGCAAACCGCGGATGTGGATAATTTAGGTCCGCTATTGGAGTCGCATGAACGCTTCCCAGAGCGCGTTAACGCAGGCTTTATGCAAGTGCTTAGCCGTGATGAAGTGAATCTTCGCGTCTATGAACGCGGTGCGGGTGAAACCCAAGCTTGTGGTAGTGGCGCGTGTGGTGCGGTCGCGGTGGGTATCGTGCAAGGGTTACTGGATGAAACGGTGCAAGTGCACTTGCCGGGCGGCGATTTGAAGATCAGTTGGAAAGGTCCAGGTCATCCACTGTATATGACAGGCGCAGCGGCTCACGTTTTCGATGGGCAGATTTCTTGTTAGCCAATAACCCATTATACTAATGGCGGGTCTTTTGAGACCCGCCATTTTTTTATTATCTGACAGGGATTAAAGGGAATCATTTTGTCTGAGTTTGAAGCGAGCCATCTAACAGCAGAAGTGGTAGCAGAGTATCTTTCTGATCATCCAGATTTTTTTAAGGGTAGAGAGTCGTTAGTAGAGTCGCTTTCCTTACCTCACCAGCAGCAAGGTGCGGTGTCTTTAGTGGGGATTCAACTGCAACGACAGCGTGAACGCATTGAAGCACTGGAAGAAGAGATCACCGCCTTGATGTCGCTAGCTGCTCGTAATGATAGAACCTTCTATGAGTTTATGTCGCTGCAAGAAAACCTGTTGAAGTGCCATGATCTGCAAAGTGTCGTTTCAGCCATTAAATACACCGCAACCGGCCTGAATCTGCGTGGTTACCTTAAGCTTATCGACAGCGATGACCATGCCGACCCATTGTCGATGGAAAGCTGGAAACGCTTTACCACCAATCATCTCAATGGCAAAGAGGCGTACTTAGGGCGGCTACGTCAAGCTGACCGCAGCATGCTATTTACTGAGCAGCAAATCAGCGATGGCCAGGTGCCAGAGCTTGGTTCTTACGTGGTTCTGCCGCTCAAACGAAAGTTTGCTCAAGGTCTGCTCATCTTCTCAAGTGACGACGGAGGTCACTTCCAACCGGATATGGATACCCTGTTTTTGCGCCACCTCGCGCTGGTGGTTTCCTATCTATGCGAGCACCTCGATTGGCAGGTGCAAGAGGAAGACAATGTCAGACCAAGCCACGCCTAAAGCAAACCTTCCTAGCGAGCTGCAAAAGCCGCTAGATAAGTTCTACGAGTATCTGCGTAGCGAGAAAGGGCTTAGCCTGCATACTCAACGCAATTACCGCCAGCAGCTTGAAACAATGGGGCAACACCTAAATGAAATGGGCGTGAAAGCTTGGACTCAAGTGGATGCTGGGTGGGTAAGGCAGCTTGCGGGTAAAGGGATGCGTGAGGGGATGAAAGCGAGCAGCATTGCCACGCGTCTATCGTCGCTGCGCAGCTTCTTCGATTTCCTTATTCTGCGTGGTGAACTGACTGCGAACCCTGCAAAAGGCGTCAGTGCGCCGCGTAAACAAAGACCTCTACCTAAGAACTTAGATGTGGATGAAGTCTCCCAGCTTCTGGAAGTGGATGAAACCGACCCGCTGGCGATTCGCGACCGCGCCATGATGGAAATGATGTATGGCGCAGGGCTACGTTTGGCGGAAATGGTGGGGATTGATGTTAAGCACCTCAATTTGTCGAGTGGTGAAATTCGCGTTATCGGTAAAGGTAACAAAGAGCGTAAGGTACCTTTCTCTGGGTATGCGACGGAATGGGCGCAAAAGTGGCTTAAAGTGCGTGGTGAGCTAGCAAAGCCGGGGGAGCCAGCATTGTTCGTCTCCAAACTGGGTACGCGCATTTCCCATCGCAGTGTACAAAAGCGCATGGCGGAGTGGGGACAAAAGCAGTCCTTGGCAAGTCATGTCAGCCCACACAAACTGCGTCACTCGTTTGCGACTCATATGCTTGAGTCGAGCAATAACTTACGTGCGGTACAAGAGCTGCTTGGTCATGAGAACATCTCAACCACACAGATCTATACCCACCTTGATTTCCAACATCTTGCCCAAGCGTATGATCAAGCTCACCCTAGAGCACATAAGAAAGGTAAGCCTAAGCAACAAGAGGATTCCTAATGCGCTTTTATCGTAGTCTAGAGACCATCAAGGCGATGACCTTTGACCTTGATGACACCCTTTATGACAATTGGCCGATCATTCGTGAGGTAGAGAGAAAAGCGACTCAGTGGTTGCAGCAACACCACCCGATTAGCCAGCAGTGGGACAAAGCCCAGTGGCAAGCGTTCAAATTTCAGTTAGCAGAGACAAACCCGATGCTGAAACACGATGTCACCGAGTGGCGTTATCAGCAGATAAAACAGGGGCTGGGGCATTTGGGTTACGATGATCCCAAAGCTACCGAGGCTGCGAAAACGCTAGTAAATCATGTGTTGAAATGGCGCAGCGACTTTGATGTTCCACATGAAACACATCAGTTTTTGACAACCTTGAGTAAGAAGATGCCACTGGTGGCCATCACCAATGGCAATGTCGATGTCGATAAAATCGGTTTGGGGCGCTACTTTTCCTTAGTGCTAAAGGCAGGCCCTGATGGCAGAGCCAAGCCTTATGCGGATATGTTCGACAAAGCGGCAGATTTTCTGGCCTTGCCGCGCCAGCAGATCTTGCATGTGGGCGATCATGTGGTGACGGATGTAGCAGGAGCCAAGCGTAACGGTTTTAGTGCTTGCTGGTTTAACGATAAAGGTCTTGAGCCTCGTGATGTTCGTCGAATGAAGCTGCTGCCAGACGTTGAGATAAGCCGCATTGAGCAGCTGCTTGATGAGCTCACGCGCTAATAGGCATTATCGCGTCAAAGCGTGTCCGCTGCGCTCTGCTTGAAAGCGCAGCATATACTCGTCAAAGAACGTGAGCATGGCGTTGGCGTCTTGCTCGCTTGCTACTTGTCGAGTGATCTCAGCACACACCTCAAAAGTACACAAATTCCCGGCTTGTTGGTTTCTTCGCAATGCATATCTCGATAGCTGTTCTGTATCCAGATGCACTTTGGGTAGCGCTTGCAGCCAAGCGCTGCGATTGAGCATCTTTTTCGCTTCCTGCCAGGTGCTATCCAACACAATGAAGTTACTCATTTTCCCTGGCTGCTGCGCTTGCCACTCATCAAGCGGCACACTGTCTTCACACGGAAAAACCAATACGGGCAGGTTAGGACTGGTTTCTGGCAAGCAGCGCTCACAGGGCTGTTTACGTTGCCACTGGGTTACCTGGCTGCTCGCAAACAATCTATCGATCAGCTTTCCAGTATTGGTTGCTCGAGAAAGCTCATTAGGGTGAGTGAGTAGGGTAAAGCAAAGATCAGAGGCGATCGTTGGGATCACCTCACAATAGCAATTGTGGATAAAACCACAGGTTGTGCACATCGGCTTCATGGTCGGGATCTATTCGCCTTTATACAGCACCAGGCCGCCATTAGCGATGGGGTAAACGATATCGCCCACTTTCTCTTGTTTTGCGATCAGCTTATTGCCGTCTAGGGTGAAAATTCGCTGTGACACTAAGTATTGCTGCTGGTGGCGCGTCATGATGACTTGCACTTGCTTGTTATTCAGTTGCTGCCAAAAACCGCGCTCTTCGGTGGCTGGTGAGTTGTCTGGGTACTCATAGCGAGTGATGGCGGTATGGTCTGGGAGTAGCGTCATTGAGACCGTGAACCCAGCCGTTTCAGTGGACTGTGCAACATAGTTGCCAGTCCAGCTTAGCGTAGTATCCGAGTTGGATAACGTGGCGCAGCCTTGTCGAGTTTGGCCGTCTATGGTGATGACGCCAGTCCAGCCATACAGGGTGTCACTCATGGTGTCGTTACACAGCTTATTGCTCATTTGCAGATTGGCGTCGTCAAACTCGTATCGGCGTGTCGTTTGGGTAAGCTTGCGATCTTTGAGCTTGAGCGACTGCTTGTCTTCACCCATCATCGCAAAGCTTGCTTGTTTGCTGTTGTCGAACTTTAGTGACCAGAAAGGTTCGTTACCCAGCACCTGAGTTGGTCTTAGTGGTTGATCGCAACGCTTTGGGTTTTCTGCGGTGAGCATGTTGACCTGTTTCACCACAAAGCGCCCGGTGTAATCGGAATCAAAACCGCGATGGCTTGGCGGCTCAAGATAGCCGATAACTTCAGCATAGACGGGCTGATAAGGCTTGCGGGTTAACTTCTCAGCTTCAGGGCGAACGTTTTTGGGCAGTTCGAGCCAATATTGGTGCTGACTGCCACAAGGCTGAATGGTACGTGTCTCATGACCAATGACAGCTTGTCCGCGCATCACATAGGTTTGCGGTGTGATCGTTTCTGGACGTGATAGCTCAGCAGAAGGCACTTGAGGTGCGCTTTGCGGCGACTCTGAGTTGAAAGACGAACAGGCTTGAAGCAATATGAGCGGAGCAACCGCGAGCGGTAAACGCGACATTGTCATTGAATTTTCCTTATTTGAAACGATCACAGGTATCCACACCATTATGGCATATTGGTTATTTAAAACAGAGCCAGATGAGTTTTCCATCGACACGCTGCGCGTAAAAGGAAGCTCATGCTGGGAAGGCGTTCGTAATTATCAAGCACGGAATATGATTCGTGATCAGATGAAGCTGGGCGATTTAGTGCTCATTTATCACTCCTCATGCAAGACAATAGGCGTGGCTGGTATTGCTCGTATCACCAAAGAGGCCTATCCCGACCACTTCCAGTTTGATATCAACAGCGACTACTACGACCCTAAATCGGATCCTGATAACCCGCGCTGGTTAATGGTAGACATTGAATATGTCGAAAACTTTAAGCGCGTTCTGCCGCTAAGTATCCTTAAAGGGATGCCTGAGCTTGAGAATATGCCGTTGGTAAAACGAGGTAATCGCTTATCTGTGATGCCAGTAGCAGAGTCTGAGTGGTCAGCGATTTTGACGCGAGTGGCTCGCTAGATTTGTGCGTGAGACTTTTTGTTCCAGGAAATAAAGATCAGTAAGCTCCCATGCCCAATGGCGAGGATATGCGCCATATAGGGGTGAGCATGGGAGGATACGACTTCGTTACAGTAGGTGTTTCTTTAAAAACTCTGCAACGGCATCATCGGCATTGCTGCCAATGACGGTATTGTTTGGTAAGGCTTTTTTCACTTTCTCGTGAGCATTTTCCATCACAAAACCATGACCCGCCATGCTCAGCATCTCGGCATCGTTCATGCCATCGCCAAATGCGATACAGTTTTCAAGTCCGCACCCTAGCTTCTCGGCGACAGCTTTCAGCGCTTCACCTTTAGACACTTCTTTTGCCATCACTTCTAAGCACCAAGGTGTTGAGAATGCGATATTGAGCGAATCACCAAACTTTTCGCGCAGTGCGTCTTCAAACTCAACCAAGTGTTCATGGTCTTGCTTTGGGTGGGTGATGAAAATCTTAGCGATACCTTGAGTTGGTGCGTTGCTGGCATCAAACAAGGTATAGGTAAAGCCCGTCTCAGTATGGAATTTACGTAAGAACTCATCTTCTTGGTTTAGTAGCCAAGTGTCATCTTGATACATGTGAACAAACAGTTCGCTGTCGGTGTTCAAAGCACCCACTACAGATTGAACCATGTCTTGTGGAATGTTTTCGCTGTATAGCAGTTCATCTTTCTCATCATGAACACGGGCGCCGTTAGAGGTGATCATGTAAGCAGGAATACCGACCGATTCGCGAATGCCTGCCACGTCTACGTGATGACGACCCGTGGCGAAAATAAAGGTGTAACCTTTCGCGTGTAGCTCTTTTAAGGTTTGTTTTGAGTTGGCGCTTAGAAGGTGATCCGGTGCCAGTAGGGTACCGTCTAGATCAGAGGCAACAATTTTGATGGAATCTCGATTCAGGGTCATAGTTCTCTCTTGGTGTCACAGGTAAAAGCGAGTCGCTTGGCGCGGCCAATAAAGCCGTCACAATGGTGACAATTGTAGGGGATCTAGGCGCAGAAAAAGAGGGTAAATGGTGAATTGATTTGTTTCCTCATTTACCGACTTTTCCGCAATTTATGGCTTTCAGTTCTATTTATCAGTAAAGAACGTGTTGTCGCCAAAGAATGTGGTTATCGCATCCAGTGCTTGGTTGCGATATTGGTCTTTTTCAAACAGCACTTCGTGTTTGGCGCCATCGACAGTCACAAGGGCTGCGTTGGCATTGGTGCCTGCCAGTTTATTGATAAAACGCAGTTGGTCTTGGTTACTCACAATTTGATCGGCGCCAGCTTGGACGACAAGCAGTGGAATATTGACCTGCCTCGTCTGTTGAATACATTGTTTAGCCGCCATCAAGCCTTGCCATACCCAACGCGTGCTCGGGCCGCCAATTTTTAGCTCTGGCATCTTTTCATACAGGTCACGAAACCAGTGGTAACGCACTTTACTTGAAGAGAGCGGGTTGATGTTGAACGGTTTTGCTACATAACCTTGATAGCCGGGTGCATAGGTTGGGGTTGGGTAAATCGCTGTCATGATCTGCGAGAGCCAAATGGCGATCGGCTTCAGGTACCAAGGGACGTTCACGCCATACATGGGGGCGCTCAGTGCAATCTTATCGAAACCATGATTAGGGCGAGTTTGCAGATATCGAGTAGAAATATTGCCGCCCATCGAGTGTGCGAGTAAGTGGCGCTGCTCATAGTGGCTTAAATCAAAGCTCTCTAGCAGCAGCTGCATGTCATCGAGGTAGTCGTCAAACTCATTGATGTGACCCATTTCAGGGTTGGGTGCTAGGTGAGTAGACAGTCCCTGACCGCGATGATCAAATGAATAAATGTTGTAGCCTTGCTGGTAGAAGTCGAAAAACAGCTCCTGATATTTCCAGGCTGACTCGATGCGCCCGTTGACGACCACAAGGGCTTTGGTATGGCTCTCGTGGGTTAACTTACACCAATAAAGCTTTGTGCCATCTTTTGCTCGGAGCTTGCCCTCATGGCGACTCTCCCATAATTGAGCGATTTGTGTGTTTATTACTTGCTCAAATTGTGGCTCTTGAGTATAAGAGATGTCAGTAGCATTTTTTTTGTGCATACATAGGCCTACTTCAATATTTGTGTATAATACACTGTTTTTTCGACATTTTTGTGTCGATGTACAGGGTAATTAGTCCACGGGATGTCTTATTTAGTTAAGAGTAAACCAGTGGTGAGGAAATACAATGGATTATCATGTTTGGTTCGCTTACGTGGTGACAGCAATCGTGTTCAGTTTGGCGCCGGGATCGGGCACCGTTAATTCGATCAGCAATGGCTTGAGCTATGGGACGCGTAAATCCCTTGCAGCCATTGCGGGTTTGCAGATCGGGCTGGCGATTCATATTGTTCTGGTAGGTGCAGGTATTGGCGCACTTGTCGAACAATCTGCATTGGCATTCAGTGTGATCAAGTGGGTTGGGGTGGTGTACCTCATTTGGCTTGGCATTCAAAAATGGCGAGATACAGAATCTGTATCCGCTAAAGCTGCACATGAAAGTCGCAGTGCAGGACAACTGCTGCGCAGTGCGGTGCTGATCAACCTCACCAACCCGAAATCGATAGTGTTTTTGGTGGCACTGTTTCCGCAGTTTATCGATCCGGCGGGCGACCAGTTTCAACAGCTGATGATTTTAGGCATTACCACCGTTGTTATCGATTCTTTGGTCATGCTTGGTTATACCTCGCTTGCCTCTCAGATGGGGCGTTATATCCGTTCAGATCGAGTTATGGGACGCATTAACAAAGTGTTTGGCTCTATGTTTGTGGGGTGCGGCGCCTTGTTGGCCGCAGCCAAGTCGTAGGCTAGCGGTTTGGATATGTACGCCACCTACGTGGCTCGTCAGCCCATCTTTAATGCACGTCGGCATACTTTGGGCTACGAGCTGCTGTTTCGTGATGGTGAGCGCAATGCGTTTCCGGCTCATGTTGAGGCCAACCGAGCGACTTATCGCCTTATCGCAGAAAATTTCCTTGCTCTTGGGGTCAATCCCACGATTTCTAATTCCCGCTGCTTCATTAATTTCCCACAACAGAGTCTAATACGTCGCTTACCACTCATTTTGCCAAAAGAGCGAGTGGTGATTGAGATCTTAGAAACCTGCGAGCCCAATGATGAGCTTTATGAGGCCATCAAAGAGTTATCGCGCAGCGGTTACATGATTGCTCTTGATGACTTTGTTTATAAGGAAGCGTGGGAGCGTTTCCTGTCCTTTGTGCAGATCGTTAAGCTCGACATCATGTCGATGGGTGTCGAACAAGCCTGTCAATTTGTTAAACGTCAGAAAGCCAAAGGCAGTCCAAGGCACTATCTGGCTGAGCGAGTGGAAACGGAACAGGAGTTTTTGCTCACCAAACAGGCCGGATTTAAGTTCTTTCAGGGCTTTTTCTTTAGCAAACCCATCATGGAAAAGCAGGTCTATATTAGCCCTGAGCAGCTGGTGGCCATGGAGCTGTTTCAGCAAGTGTGTGTGCCTGAAGTCGACTTTGATAAAATTGAACAGATTGTCGCCAAGGATGTCTCTTTATCCTACAAGCTACTGCAGTTTGTGAATACCATGAGTCCGCGTCTAGAGTCGGAGATTTCATCGTTTCGCCAGGCTTTGGTCTACCTTGGACAAGACAAGCTCAAACTGTTTGTGTCACTCACCGTGGCGTCATTTATTTCAAGCAACAAGCCTAAAGCTCTGTATGAGCTATCGCTGCAGCGAGCGCAATTTTGTCGCTTAATGACCAAATACCCGCCATTTAGACAATACAAAGATCAAGCCTTCATGATAGGTCTGTTCTCGATTTTGGATGCGTTGATGGATCTCTCTCTTGAGCAATTGATTACTCAACTGCCGTTATGTGAAGAGATAAAGCGCGCTTTGCTTGAGCGCCAGGGGCCGTATGGTCGTCTATTGTTGATTGGTGAGTGTTTTGAATCTGCAGACTGGCAAGGGCTTGAGCAGCACCGGGTGCAACTTGGTGTGTCACAAAATCAGTTGTTTGCAGCGCTGGCTGATGCACAGCGCTGGAGCCAAAAAGTTCAAGCGTTGAGTTAATCTCACTTCTGCTGCGGTTTCTTCGGTAACACACTCAGCATGTTTTGGTAGGCCATCTTGTCGGCAACGTGCGTCGGAAGTGCGGACAAGATCGGCGACCATACTGCCAAGGCTCCTGCCTGATATTGGAACTGTCCAACTACATCACTACCAATCATAAACCGCTCTGGATAGGCTTCAATCAGCGATAGCCAGCGGCGATCAATTTGCCCCTGAGGCATCATAACTTCAATCAAACTCCATGATGCCAAGATATACAGGTTATCGTGCTCGCTTAGCAAATCCGCAACGGTCTGGTACAGAAACTTCATGGTGATGGTTCTGGTCAGAGTCGTCGTCGTTCCTGCGTGCGCCCAGAGAAAGCGGGTGTCTGGGTGCTGGTTTAGTGCTTGTTCTAGCTCTTGCAAGTAGAGAGGATTGTCTTCTCGCTGTGAGGTGATGTTGGTGTGCAGCAGTACCGGCATATCGTGGCGCGCGGCGAGGTTATACACCTTGCTCAGTGCAGGGTGGTTGGCTCGCGGTTTTTCATCTGAGGTCAGCGCGGTTAGGTGGTCATGGCGGGTAATCACTTCGCCAATACCTTGCCAAAACCCAGGACGGTAGTTGAGCTCTCGCTCGATATGCTCAGCTGCATTCATGTCTGTGGTGTTGAAGCCACTGACAAATGGGTGCAGTCTGGCTTGGCTTTCGGTTGGCAATGATTCTACTTCACGTGCGATGAGTTCATCGGTGAAGGAGTAGTAATACACAGGAGTATCGTCACCGTAGACAAAGCGGGGCGCTTTTGGTGCGCTGGCACCCCACTTTTTCATCACGGGTAAGCCCATGACGTAGGCATGGTCGATGTTTTGTTCGTCCATGGTGCTGATTAATGCTGCAGCGCCATCAGAGCGTTGGAAATAGTCGACAAGGTGGACTTCGGCGTCATTGATACGCCCCTGATAGGCGGCACTGCAACCTGATGTGAGTATGGCAAAACACGCAAGCATTGCATTGCGTGTCGCGCTTGAGGCTAATTTCATGATTTACGTCCCTGTGATTTAGCTTTGCTAAAACTATCACGGCTAACGCTATCACGACAGCTAAGTGACGTAAATCTAAGCGGTTTGCTGTTTTTACTAACGCTTAAGAGCGAAGTGTAAGAATTTATCACCTTGATAGGTCAGCATCCCTTTGTCACCAGGGTTAAGGTGGTGATAATAGTGAACGCCGATCTGAAACTCTCGCTTGGGCCCGAAGGTGCCTTTTTGAATATAGATCCAATACTCGTCTTCTTGGGTTGGATCTTCGGTAGCCACCACCTGCTTATCGAGAATAGTGACCGCCGCTTTTCGTTCCGGTGCATCGACACCAAACGTGTGCTTTCGTTGAACAAAAACAAAGAGATAGCCGGCGACGCCAATCAGTAGCACCACCGCTAGAATGAGAGAGATAGGCATACAAACCCCGTATATTCCAATGCGCTGGAAGTAAGATCGCATAAAAACCGCAGAAAAT
Organism: Vibrio wakamikoensis; assembly: GCF_050337275.1. Classification (NCBI taxonomy): domain Bacteria; kingdom Pseudomonadati; phylum Pseudomonadota; class Gammaproteobacteria; order Vibrionales; family Vibrionaceae; genus Vibrio; species Vibrio wakamikoensis. The sequence continues at coordinate 21,613 of NZ_JAKJST010000037.1, forward strand.
AAGCTGTCATCGTGTGTTTTGCCGAGAATTTTAGGCTCATATCACACAAAAGGCAGTGGAATTAGGGTTAAATCTTTACTTGAATTTACCTAACAATTGTCGAATTCTTAATACAGATGGTTAACAATGGAGTGAACCGGAAGTAAAGACATGAGCCAGCACGGCTTTTTCACATTTCGCTGGTGTTGGGAGGGATGGATATGTCTGATATAGAAAGTGTGGTTATCCGCACAAGACGTTTGGAAAAATTGCTCAGGCAGCAATATCGAGCGGATGGTAAAGGTCTGCATCAGCTAGTGACGAGCTGTGAAGAGCGTCTGCCTCATGATGTGGTTAGTAAATTGCGTTATATCGCCACCATTCGCAATAAAATCGTTCATGAGGACGATTTTGAATTAGACGACAAGTCTGGTTTTTTACGTGCTTGCGATGAGTGTGAACAAGAACTCACACCACGCAGTAGCCGTTTTATCTGGCGCACCGCGATGTGGCTGATGGCCTTGATTACTTTAATCGCGATGGGGTTTTATTACGTGCACTGGGAAAAAGTGCTGCACATTCTCGCCAAATAGTCGTGTGAGGTAGTCGATTGACGCTCAAGCGAGCGGCTAGTCTGACTATTCATCAAACAGAAACGAAAAAGGGACGCTGAAAGCGTCCCTTTTTTTGATCTTACGGTTTTGACTCAGTCAATACTAGTAGAGTATCGGCAGTGTCATTAGCCCTACTACTACGGCTATCATCACTAGACCTTGCTTCTGAGAAGATGAAATCATAACACTGCTCCTTTCAATAATTCTGTCGTTGGAAATAAGAATAGCACTGTTTTTGGCTTTTAGGCAATAATATTCTCAAATTCTTTCTATTTTATGACCTTTTCTAACGGTAATTTGATCTTAATGCCACAAAGAAACAGTGTATTTATTTTGTGCTAATTTTGTCCGCATGACGTTTTGTGATGTATATCCTCAATAACACGTTGTTTTAATTGGATTAAATTGTGTTTACATGTTGCTCAATAAACCGATGTATACTTTTGAGGCTTTGGTGTTCTCACTGGTCTCAGTGGTGTTTGTAGTGATGTTGGAGCCAAGGTTTTTCGCCTCAGTTATCTTGAGGGGTGAGAAATTGGTCTGGGTTTTCTTGCTCAGTGATAGAAAACCGATATTTTTGTTAGGTTATTAGAAAGTTAACGTTTCTTCGTGTTGGTTCGTTTTAAATTAATACTTTTTTAAAACAGTGGCTTACTGGTCTTTTGGGAAGCGGATATGAAAGGAATATGTTGCCATGCTCCAGTAGAGCAGAAGAAATAGAAGCTCTATTGGCTAATAGTTAAGTAAACGTTTGCTTTTTAAGTTCATGCTTTTGTCAGTAACAAGGCCTATAAAGGCGTGAAATTTGCCAATGTCAAAACGAGAATGGTTTAGTTTAAGACAAGTCCAACTTTTACCCCTTACCACTGGACAGGATAAGTGAGCTTCATACACTGGGAGCGATAATAAGAACTGGGTATGTGTATGTGGAGTTGGCTGGCAGTCGCGCTTTCGGGCTTGCTGTATATTTTTGCGGATGAAAAAGGGGACAAGGTCAGAATGGTGCTGTTCAGTTTGCTGACGCATGCACTGTTGGCCACAATGATATTGGCCACTGACCATTTGCAGTCCTATCAAATGTGGATGTTGCTTGGGCTTGGAGTGTTCGCGGTGAGCGACGCGATAGCACAGTGGCAACAGCATACTAAATTGAGCTTTGTTGGCTTTATCCTCGCTCAGCTGGTTTATAGCTGGGCGATGTGGGGAGTCGTGAACAGTCAGTTTGTGCTCTGGTTGCCTGCACTACTGCTGTGTATTGCCATAGTGACATTTCTATTACTTTTACCGCGTTTGGACTCGTTTTTAATGCCAGTGGCATTCATGGGACTATCTTTAGTGCACTTGCTTTGTGCTGCAGGAGAGGTGTGGCTGATCGCCGGTACTTCATCATCTACCTTGGGCTTTTGCGGGGCGCTGGTATTGATGTTATCTGCACTACTTTTGGCACTCGACCAATATCACTTTCAGTCTAGGCGAGCCCGTTATGCGGTATCTGGTAGCTACTATGCAGCGCAAAGTTTGCTGGTCGCTTCTGCTTTGTCTTTCGCGGCGCAGTAACCGATTATTGGTTTATGTCTGCGCCTTTGCGATAGATCATCGAGATTGGCAATAGACTGGGCTAGCATGGCGACCTGAACATTTAGTAAGGTATTCATCATGACAGCATCTGACATCCACGCTCATAAAGTTCTTAATCTGTTGCGCGAGCAGCCGATGAGCCGAACGCAACTTGAGCAAACCGTTATTGAGCAGTTTGGCGCCAATGCCACTTTTCGCACTTGCAGTCGCGATGGTTTTGACCTTGACTCTTTACTGGCTTTTTTTGTCGAAAAGCAAAAAGTGATTGAGAATGATGGACTGTGGAGCCTAAACATTGAGCGCGTCTGTTCTCACTAAACGATAAATAGCCTGCTATACTCCCAGAAAATTTCGTTAGCAGGCTGTAATCCATGGATATTCTTTCAGCGGCGACCATGTTATTCCTCATCATGGATCCGCTCGGCAACCTTCCCATCATACTTTCAATACTCAAACACGTCGATCCTGAGCGTCGTCGCAAGATACTGGTGCGCGAGTTGTGTTTTGCTTTGCTCATTCTGCTTCTGTTCCTTTTTGCAGGCAAAGGCATACTTAGCTTCTTACACGTTGAGCCAGAAACGCTGAGTATTTCGGGCGGTATTATCTTATTTATCATTGCGATTAGGATGATTTTCCCACAGGCGGGCAGTGTGACGGGGTTAGCCGCAGGTGAAGAGCCATTCATTGTCCCTATGGCGATCCCTATGATTGCGGGGCCATCAGTGATTGCGTCCGTTTTGCTGCTCTCAACGCAAAATCCAGACAGTTTGGTTGAGCTGTCTGCTGCGGTGTTAATTGCTTGGGGCGCAACGTTCTTTATTTTGATGTTCTATAACTTCTTCCACAAACTGCTGGGAGAAAGGGGCTTGAAAGCGGTCGAGCGCTTGATGGGCTTGATGCTGGTGATGATTTCCACCCAAATGTTCCTAAACGGGCTGAAAAGCTACATGGGTTAATCTCGAGACATAAATAACAAAAAAGAGCCGCATTCGCGGCTCTTTTTCTATTACTTGTTCGAGATCGAGACTACTTTTGCTCTTGGCTCTCGTCATCTTGCTCTGGCGCCGGTCCCATCATGTGCTTTTGGCGGATATCCAGCAGTGCGAAAATACCAAACGCCAGAATTGAGTATTTCTCCCAAGTGCCGAGTTTGAGTTTATCGCCGAAGGCACCAATGAAAATCGCCATTTGAATGCCGTGCATCATAAATAGGAATGCGGTCATGATGTACAGCGCGATCGCGCCCTTACCTGGAAATGGGTGGAAGATGTTTAAGATCAACACAAACCAAACAAATCCAAAGGCGATTTTTGCCAGCATTAATAGCGCTTTCATTGTGATTCCCTCTCAAATAATCGGTAGCTAACCTGACCCGCTGTTTTTTCTTTTAGGAGATCCCAGTGCTCTGGGATAGCGTCAAGCTGCAGTTCTTTTTCCGTTTCAATATAGATTAACGCATTGTTAGCCAGCCAGCCATTGCTCTCTAGGCGTTCTATGACATCCGGTAGCAACCCTTTGCGAAAAGGAGGATCGATAAACACCAAATCCTGTGGTTGCCCAGCTTGAGACAAGAAACTCAGTGCATCACCGTGATGAGCTTTGATGTTGTCTGCTTTGACCAGTGCGATATTACTGACAATTTGCTTGTAGGCTTTGTCATTAAGCTCGATCATAGTGACTTGTTCGGCTTGTCTCGACGCGGCTTCAAAACCTAGACCGCCGGAACCTGCGAACAGATCGAGCACTTTGGCGTGCGGAACATCTTGAGCTAGCCAGTTAAACACCGTCTCTTTGACGCGATCGGTGGTGGGTCTGAGTCCTTCTGCATCGTGCACAGGGAGCTTGCGACCACGCCAAAGTCCGCTGATGATGCGAACACTGCCCATCTGGCTAGATGGTTTTTGTGATGGAGTTTGCTTGCGACGTCTAACCATAGATTTTTTGACCGCCAATAAAGTGATACTATAACGGGCTCATTAAAGAGCTTAAATTGATAAGTGACGAAGTGTACCAATCTCTGAGAAAAGTTTTCACTGCTTTGTCACAATTATTTTTGCAGCGCCAGACGTGAAATAGACGCGTCTTGGCAACGACGAATTTAAGACATTTGAAAAGACAGTATTCAGGATAGTTTCAGATGACAGAAAAGAAAAAACGCGGACTCCTCTCTTGGCTCGGTTTTGGCGACGAAGAGCAAACTGAGCAAAAACAGCAAGACACGTCGGCACAGACCGAATCAGAGCAGCCATCAGCAGAATCAGGTGATGATCATCAGCCGCAAACCGACAAGGTTGAAGCCAGTGTTGAAGAGGCGCTAGAACCGCAAGAAGAGCAAGCAGCTCTAGATTCAGTAGACCAAGACGTGGTTGCTGAGGATGAAACTCAAGATACTGAAAAAGCAGAAGCAGAAGCAGAAGCAGAAGCAGAAGCAGAAGCAGAAGCAGAAGCAGAAGCAGAAGTAGAAGCAGAAGTAGAAGTAGAAGAGCCTGTCGCTGCGCGAGTTCAAGAGCAAGAGAAGCCAACAGAAAGCTTTTTCGCGCGTCTAAAGCGCAGCTTAAGCCGCACTAAAGCTAACATCGGTGCAGGTTTCTTTGGTTTATTTAAAGGCAAAGAAATTGACGATGAGCTGTTTGAAGAGCTTGAAGAGCAGCTCTTAATTGCTGACGTGGGCATGAACACCACGGTAAAAATTATTGATAATCTTACAGAAAAAGCGTCTCGTGCCGATTTAAAAGATGGTGAAGCGTTATACGGCCTTCTTAAAGAAGAGATGGCGGAGATCCTAGTCCAGGTTGAAAAGCCGCTGCAAGTGGATACGACCAAAACGCCATTCGTGATCCTTATGGTGGGCGTCAATGGTGTCGGTAAAACCACCACTATCGGTAAACTGGCGAAGCAGTTTCAGGCTGAAGGCAAGAAAGTCATGCTGGCGGCGGGTGATACCTTCCGAGCGGCAGCCGTTGAGCAGCTTCAGGTATGGGGTGAACGCAACGACGTTCCTGTGATTGCTCAGCATACGGGTGCGGATAGTGCCTCTGTTATCTACGATGCGATTGAAGCGGCGAAAGCACGCGGCGCGGACGTAGTCATCGCCGATACCGCCGGCCGTTTGCAAAACAAAGCTAACCTTATGGAAGAGCTGCGCAAGATCGTGCGTGTGATGAAGAAGATTGATGACTCGGCGCCGCACGAGATCATGCTGACGCTGGATGCGGGCACTGGCCAAAACGCCATTAGCCAAGCGAAGCTGTTTAGTGATGTCGCGCCGCTTACCGGTATAACGCTCACCAAACTTGATGGTACGGCAAAAGGCGGGGTGATCTTTGCCCTCGCTGACCAATTCCAGATCCCAATCCGCTATATTGGTGTGGGTGAAGGGATTGATGACTTAAGGCCATTTGAGACGCAAGATTTTATCGACGCACTGTTTAGTCGAGAAGACTAGTCGATATAAATAATAGAAGGGGATGCATGGCATCCCTTTTCTGACCTAGGATGTCCAGATCAGAGGAATGATTCGGTGATCAAATTTGAACAAGTGAGTAAAGCCTACCGTGGGGGACGACAAGCACTGCAAAAAGTCGACTTCCACCTAAAACGCGGTGAAATGGCGTTTTTGGGCGGCCACTCGGGTGCAGGTAAGAGTACCCTATTAAAACTTATCTGCGCCATCGAGCGACCAACTGACGGTCGCATACTGTTTAACGATTATGACATTAGTCGACTGCCAGCAAAGGACATTCCTTTCTTACGTCGCAATATCGGCATCGTGTTTCAAGATCACCGATTACTGATGGATCGCACCGTGTTTGACAACGTCGCTTTGCCGATGCGCATTGAGTCTATTTCAGAAAATGAAATCAAGCGCCGAGTGTCGGCAGCATTGGATAAAACGGGTCTACTCGACAAAATGAAGTGTTTGCCAAGCCAGCTCTCTGGTGGCGAACAGCAGCGTGTCGGTATTGCTCGTGCGGTGGTCAATCGACCTACCATGCTACTTGCCGATGAGCCTACCGGTAACCTCGACCCAGAGCTGTCGAACAAGGTGTTGAAGCTGTTTGAAGAGTTCAACCGTGCCGGCGTCTCGATACTACTAGCAACTCACGACATTAATTTGGTGCGCTCGCGCCCACAGTACCGCTACCTTGAGCTGAACCAAGGCTTTTTGAGTGAGGTGAGTGATGGCGTTTAAGCGTAAACAAAAACAGGTGAAACACCGCCTGAAATCTGATGGCTTTTTTGCTGTGCATTGGCGCCAAGCGAAAAACTCGCTTATCGAAATGTGGCAGCGTCCGCTCGGTAATATTTTGACTCTGGCAGTGATTTCCATGGCGTTGACCATGCCGGCTTGTTTGTACTTGCTGGGTAAAAACGTCGCCGCCGTGACCTCCAATGTAGCCAATCAGTCGCAAATTACTGCGTTCATTGATGTCGGTGTCGCCGATGCCAGAGTTCTAGTACTCAAAGATGACATCGAAAGCTGGGATACGGTCAGCAAGGTGGAATACATTACGCCGCAACAAGGCTTAGCTGATTTGAGCGAGCATTCTGGCCTTGACCAGGCGTTAAGCCTACTCGATGGTTATGCCTTGCCTGGCGTACTAGTGATCATTCCTAGTGATACCAGCGTAAAGACTGACCGGGAGTTGGTCTCGAAACTGCGCACGCGAGGTGACATCACCGATGTGCGTCGCGATGAAGATTGGCTAGGCCGCTTCGATGCGATCAAGAATTTAGCCTCGACGCTGGTGGTGAGCTTGTCGGTGCTGATGTTAGTGTCGGTATTCCTGATCGTTGGCAACACGCTGCGCTTTAATGTGCTAGCCAATAAAGAGGCCATCCAGACCATGAAACTCATTGGTGCCACCGATGCCTTTATCTTAAGGCCTTATCTGTATTCAGGTATGTGGTTCGGCCTCATCGGTGCGCTTGTGGCTTGGCTACTGACTGCTTTGCTAACGGTGATCATCAACAGCACAGTGACTGAATTGGCGATGATGTATGACAGTGATTTTCGCCTGCTTGGACTTAGTTGGGATGAGACGCTGCTTATCTTGATGCTCGGCCTGTTCCTCGGTACTGGGGCGGCAAGAATTTCTGCCAAGCGTCATTTAAAAGAAATTGAACCGGTTTAGAGAACTGCAATCCAAATAATCGGTAACAAAGCGTGATAGGGGCTAGCGTCATAATCATAACGGGATTCAACAAGATAGTGAGATTTGTGTCTCATTAACAGGGTGTTCACCTATTAATGAGTGAAATTTAATCGGTAAATACACTTGTTTAGACTCATTGATTATGCATAATTACTAACCCCTTCTTGAAACTGTCACCGATTAGGTTCAGTATTGACAGGTTAAGAAGGTGTTAACCCTACTCGAGATAGATGAGGAAGTGAATGGCAAACCAAGCGTATCCAATGGCTTTAGTAACACAAGATAGCTTAGACAGCTACATCCGCTCAGTGAACAGCTACCCAATGCTGACCGCTGATGAGGAGCGTGAACTAGCAGAAAGATTGCATTACGACGGTGAGATTGATGCGGCGAAAGGGCTCATCTTGTCACACCTTCGCTTTGTTGTTCACGTCGCTCGTGGCTATTCAGGTTACGGCCTGCCTATGGCGGATCTGGTGCAAGAGGGCAACATTGGTCTGATGAAGGCGGTAAAACGCTTTAACCCAGAAGTTGGGGTAAGACTGGTGTCGTTTGCAGTACATTGGATCAAAGCTGAAATCCATGAGTACGTGTTGCGTAACTGGCGTATTGTTAAGATTGCGACCACAAAAGCGCAGCGCAAATTGTTCTTCAACCTACGTAAGTCCAAGAAGCGTCTTGGTTGGTTTAATAACGGTGAAGTGGAAACGGTCGCAAAAGAGCTGGGTGTAGAACCAGCTGAAGTTCGCGAGATGGAATCACGTTTAGCCGCGCAAGACCCAGCGTTTGAAATGCCAAGCGATGACGATGAAGCGGGTACCACATATACGGCGCCAGCGCTGTACCTAGAAGACAAAAGCTCAGATCTTGCTGAAGACTACGAAGCTCAAAACTGGGAAGCGCACACTAATAACCGTCTTGGTCATGCACTGGCGACACTGGATGAGCGTAGCCAACATATCGTTCGCTCTCGTTGGTTAGATGACAACAAGTCGACGCTACAAGACTTAGCCGATAACTACGGTGTGTCTGCTGAACGTATTCGTCAGCTAGAAAAGAATGCGATGAAAAAGCTCAAAGCCGCAGTCGGTGAGTTTTAATAACCGTTGAGTTCTAATCACAACGAAGCATAACGCGCAGTTCAAATTTGAAAGGCCGAAGTCGAAAGACTTCGGCCTTTTTGATGGTTCGCGTTTGATCACCTCTCTACCACCTATCGTACTCAAAATCAGACCAAGCACATGATGTTGATCGCAATGGTGATCGACAGTCGTTTCCCTTGCCGATCATCGATCCGGATTTTGTTGTCACTGCCTGTGGATAAGTCTGTGACAAAATTATTTGCCAACTGTCAGAAAGCAGCGACAAATGGGGCGTTTCGAGGCTTTTGGCCTTGGGGATACCTTTTGCCTTACCCACAGTTAGATCAAGATCATACCCAGATATAGTGGATCAAAAGATCCAAAACCACTTTATCAACGCAATCCACAGGGTTACTCACAGCTGGCGAAAATATAGACTGGGGTGGATAACCCTAAAAGGTGTCGGTACTTTGTTAGCACTGAATAGTGCTATTATCGAAGCTAATAAAATTATGAAAAAAACGCATGGAATACGCTTAACTTTGATGTGGCGCCATGTGTGATGAAAGTAAAGGATTAGACTCTATGGAGCAGTTTCAACATATCGATGTGCAAGCGGCACATCAGTTACTACAAGACCACGAAGACGCGAGGCTGGTGGACATTCGTGATATCCAAAGTTTCTCGGTTGCACACGCAACCAGTGCTTACCATCTCACCAATGACAGCATCGTCGATTTCATGCAGCAAGTTGAGTTTGATGCACCCGTGTTAGTGATGTGCTATCACGGTATTAGCAGCCAAGGTGCTGCTCAGTATTTGCTGAACCAAGGCTTTGAGCAGGTATATAGCGTGGATGGCGGCTTTGAAGCCTGGCACCGCGCCGCACTGCCGACAGAAAGTCACAGTTAACGAGGATAAACATGGTTAGACTTATCACCCTTCAGAACCCGAGAATGGGGCAGGCGTTTATTGACTATATGGCGTCAAGGCGCATAGATGTGCAGATGATGCCTGAGGGTGAGGGTCAATTTGCCTTGTGGTTGATGAACAGTGAAGACCAGCTTGAAGCCGAAGTAGAGCTCAAGCAATTTCTCGACAATCCATTTGACGCTAAGTATCAAGCGTCATCATGGGACATGGCCGAAACGAGACACAACTCATTTCGCTATCAAACACCCAGCTTTATGTCGATGATTAAAGCCAAAGCAGGCGTGGTGACACTGACCATCATGGTGATCTGCTCGGTTATCTTTATCCTGCAACAGCTTGGACTAGGCAATGCGATTTTTGCAGCGCTGCATTTCCCTGCGTTTGATGGTCAGCAATGGCAAATCTGGCGCTGGTTCAGTCATGCGCTGCTGCACTTCTCGGCGATGCACATCATCTTCAACCTGTTGTGGTGGTGGCAGCTTGGCGGTGATATCGAGCAGCGTCTTGGTACGAAGAAGTTGTTAGAAATCTTTTTGTTGTCGGCGGCCGTCTCCGGCACAGGTCAATATTGGGTTGAGGGCGCCAACTTTGGTGGCTTGTCGGGTGTGGTGTATGCGTTAGTCGGCTATTTATGGATGCTAACCATTAAACGCCCAGACCTTGGACTCGAGATCCAAAAACCTATCGTCGGCTTTATGTTGGTATGGCTGGTGCTCGGTTTTGTGCAGCCATTTATGGCGATCGCCAATATGGCGCATCTGTCAGGACTGGCAGCGGGCGTGTTGCTTGGACTGATTGATAGCCGACGCCTCAAACGATAAATGAAGCATCAAATTACACGCTCAGCACATCGCGCTGAGCGTTTATTGATAGAGGTATTTGGTGAAAAGCAGGTCGGCAATGACTGCTTTGCCCGTTTCTGCCAGTAGTAGGTTGTTGAGATTGCTCACTAGCGCTTGGCGAATTTCTTCTCTTCCTGCCAACGACTTAATCACATCGGCATTTTGTTTGCCAAACAGTTCGACTACCGCGTCGCGAATCAGTGGCTGGTGATGTTCTATCACTGCTAAGTCATTGACATCGGCCACCATGACATCGATACGCACTTGAACATAGCCTAGGCGCTTACCTTTGGTGTAAAAGTTGGTGGTCAGTTCTGGTTCTAGGGTGAAATAGGCGAGGCTAGGCGCTGACTCTTGGGATGCCAGTGCAGGCATCGCTGCAGTCAAGCCCATGATGAGGAAAAACTGGGTCAGGTAACGTTTACGCATATTTCTCTCTTTCAAACTCGATTTAGCCGATATTCCATGAGTCTAATTTTGTTACAATGACGTAATATCGTTGGAGTGAACGTGCTCTAACGATGGTACAATACGCCATCGAGATGAACAATGATTGTACGCGCTTAGCGCGTGTTATTGAATAGCAAAAATGAATGATTCCGCTGTCGACTATCTGAAAATATTACGCCAAGCTCAATGGCAATCCCCCGACGAGTTTCCCTCTCTCAATCACCATGCGTTGCAATGGCTGACGGAGCAGGGATCGCTTTCTCACAAATTGGCTACGCATTGTGACCATTTTTCTGTCGAGATAGTACGCAGTGAGGCCAGCCCATCACAGGACATGTTGCAAGATGAAGTCGAGCTCCTTGACCATGAGGCATGCTGGCTACGCGAAGTGGTGCTCTGTGGTGATGATACCCCTTGGGTCATCGGCCGGACTCTCATGTCACTAGAGTCGATGGATCGCAGCCAATATGACATTTCCCAGCAAGGCACTGTGCCAATTGGGGTCACGGTGTTTTCTAGCGCAGACACTAAGCGTGATGCGCTGCAAGTAGCAAGAATTGCGACGTCAAATGGCGAGCTGTTTGCTCGTCGCTCAAGATTGTGGGTGAAGGGACACCCTATTTTGGTTGCTGAGCTGTTTCTGCCCAAGGCGCCAATTTACCAACAGGAGAGTGGTCAATGACCTCAGCTATGACCTCAACTAAGGCGAAAGCCTACTGGCAATTAATGCGCATGAATAAGCCGATAGGCTCGCTGCTGCTGTTGTGGCCAACATTGTGGGCACTGGTGATTGCCGCCGAAGGCATGCCGGATTTGTTAGTACTGGTGGTGTTTACTCTTGGGGTGGTCATGATGCGCAGCGCGGGTTGTGTGATCAATGACTTTGCGGATCGAAAGGTCGATGGCCATGTTGAGCGCACCAAAGGCAGACCATTGCCTTCTGGCATGGTTTCATCAAAAGAAGCTTTGGGTCTGTTTCTGTTTTTGGCATTGGCCTCTTTTGTATTAGTGCTGACTATGAACACGCTGACGATACAACTGTCGTTTGTGGGTGTCGCGCTCGCGTTTATTTACCCGTTTATGAAGCGCTATACCCATTTGCCACAACTGTTTTTAGGTTTGGCGTTTAGCTGGTCTATCCCTATGGCTTTTGCGGCGCAGGCTAACGCTCTGCCCCCGGTGGTGTGGTTCTTGTTCGTTATCAACGCGCTGTGGACGATCGCCTATGACACCCAATACGCGATGGTGGATAGAGAAGATGATCTAAAAATAGGCATCAAGTCGACAGCGATTTTGTTTGGTAAACGCGACAAGCTGATAATAGGTGTGTTGCAGCTTACAACGTTATTGATGTTGATGGGACTCGGCTATAGCTACCAGTTGGGCGCGAGCTTCTATTGGAGCCTTTTGGCAGTGAGTGCGCTGTTTGTGTATCAGCAGTGGCTTATTCGTCATCGGGAGCGCCCACTTTGCTTCCAAGCCTTCCTCAATAACAACTATGTAGGTATGGCGGTGACGGTTGGCCTACTGAGCGCCTTCTTGCTTCAATAAACAGTGGCTTCAATGATTCAAAAGTAGAAAATACAGATAACAAAAGGGCGCGTTCATCGCAATGAACGCGCCCTTTTTAATTAGGGTTTAGCTTGTTAGGCACCTTCTGGCTCGTCGCTCGTTTCCTCTAGTAAAGGTTCGCTTTGATGTACGCTCTCTTGAATAGTGAGGCGCACTTCTGGATAAAGCAGACCGTACAGCAGGCTTGCTAGATTTTCGGTGGCGGCGATGTCGCAGTTGCCATCAATGTCTAGGTAGCCTTGCTCTTTTAGGGTGCTGAACAGCGCAGCAAACACGCCTTTATCAAAGAACTCTGGTGCGTTAATGCTGTGTAGACGACCGAGACGCTGAGCGATGTCTTGGCTTTTCTGTTCAAGATCGCTCTTACCAAGTTCAGGGTAGCTGGCTAGAAGATTCAAAGAAATCGCATAGCGCTGCAAGGTTTCTGAAATGGTGCGACCGAGTAGCATCAGCGTTTGAGTGTTCGATTGGTTCATCGACACCACACCTTGCTCTACGATCACCAGCTCTTGCCTGGTCAGTTCATTGACAATGCTATCGACCACCGATTCCAGTTCGCTCTCTTCAATACTTAAGAACAGCTCTTTTTTTAGGAACGGGTACAGTTTGCGAACATTGTACTGGATTTGCTCAAGCGATAGCTTGTGCTGACGAATCAGCATCTGCGCGATGAGTGACGGCAATGCAAACAAGTGAATGATGTTGTTGCGATAGTAGGTCATCAAGATCGACTGGTGACGATCGAGCGAGATAATGTCGCCCAAGGTATCGGACTCAATCACAAACTTATCCAGTGACTCAGCGTGTGCAACCAACTCTTCCGCAGAGGCGTTGGGTAGCGTACATGTCTTAGAGTAAGGCACCTGTTTTAGCAGCGATAGGTAACAATCAATTTGATTAACCAAGCTATCACGAGATAAGGCACGTTGACGTGAGGCCAACAGCGCTGTAGCACAGAGTGTGAGGGCGTTAGCTGCCGCCGCGTCGTTGATGTTGGTCATCATTTTAGTCGCAAGGTCGTTTACTGCAGGAACCAGCCATTGAGGCTTGCTGGTGCCCATAGGGTCGATATCTTGCGTCCAGTTCGGCGCCGCTTCGTTTAAATATTGGTTGATTTGGATCGGCTCACCAAAGTTCACGTAGCCTTGACCGAAGTTACGCAATTTACGTAACGTTTTCAGTATCTGACCGGCGTTCTCTTTTTCTTTTCGCTTACCGCGCAGCTCTTTTGCGTACGTGCTCACTTCCATTACGTGTTCATAGCCAATATAAACCGGTACTAACGTCACAGGGCGGTTAAGTCCGCGTAGCGTGGCTTGGATGGTCATCGCCAGCATGCCCGTCTTAGCTTGCAGTAAGCGACCAGTACGTGAGCGACCACCTTCGCTAAAGTACTCGACCGAGTAGCCTTTGGCGAATAGCTCAGCGAGATACTCACGGAAAATTGTTGAGTACAGTTTGTTGCCTTTGAAGCTACGACGAATAAAGAACGCACCACCACGGCGGAAAATCGGACCCGCAGGGAAGAAGTTCAGGTTAATACCCGCAGCGATATGTGGTGGCACCATGCCTTCGTTGTATAGCACGTAAGACAGTAGCAGGTAATCCATATGGCTGCGGTGGCAAGGCACGTAGACAATTTCGTGGCCGTCTTGCGCTAGACGACGTACTGTCGAGGCATTGCTGACGTTGATGCCTTGATAGAGCTTATTCCAAAGCCAAGTGAGGACATGGTCACCACTCTTCACCAGTTTGTAGGAGAAGTCCGCGGCGATCTCATCCATGATTTGCTGCGCTTCTTTGCGCGCTTTCTCTTCTGGAACGTTGTTGCTCTGCGCATGATCTTTAATGGCTTGCTCAATCACTTGCGAGTTCAACAGGCGGTGGAATAACACTTGGCGGTTAGGCAGGTTGGGACCTGATGCCGCTAATTTCTGGCGAGAGAAGTGGATACGAGCCACACGTGCCAGTTTATGGGCAATGGACTCATCTGTACCGTGTGAGTCAGCCATATAGCGCAGCGAGACCACTGGGCTAAAGCGCACCATACAGTCGCGTCCTGAGGCCAACACGGCCTGAGTTTTCTGTAGGCCGTTCATTGGCTGCAAATAAGGTTTTGGCGTCTCTTCTTTGCCTGGCTTGCGCCCCCACAGTACGGTGGTTGGGATCACTTGCACGTCGAGCGTTGGGTCTTTCTCGTGCTCTTTGAGTAAGTCTGAGAACAGAGCAATAGACTCACTTGGGACATGTTGGTCGCTGTTAATCAAGGTTGGCCTTGATGCAATGAACACAAAGCGATTACGTTCTTCGCCATTAAGCACGATCGGCTCAAGTGGGTCTGGCAGCCCTACAGCAATGGCTTGCTTTTGTAGAGTGAGCAGATCAACGTTAGAGCTGAAGGGCAGTGCATATACCACAGGCTTCGAGATATCGATGTTGTGGTCTTCGATGGGGTTAGATGGAATCGCCGTCCCTTTTACTAGCACCGACATGGGCAGTTTTATAAAGGAACGGAACAGTGATTGTCCTGAAGACATAAAGGTTCACAGCCTCAATTTGTTCAAAGAAACAATGCCGAGGGGTAAGCATGGTATTACCATGTTACAGATAAATCCTAGACATTAAATTTAACGCGCGCCAAGCATACCAGAAACTGGTCTTACCTTTTATTAAAAAAAGCACCTAGCCGTTGATTTAAGAATCACCACACCACTGTGATTAGTTATGGTGCCAACTTGCTAAAAAAACAACCAATTATCGTTGCAATTAGCTAATTACTGGATATACTCACAGTTAACTGTATAAACAGACAGGTGATGTATGAAGCCGCTAACGCCCCGACAACAGCAGGTTTTTGATCTAATCAAAACCAAAATAGACGATGTAGGTATGCCACCTACGCGCGCCGAAATCGCCAAGGAACTTGGGTTCCGTTCAGCGAATGCGGCCGAAGAACACCTAAAAGCCCTCGCTCGTAAAAAAGCGATCGAAATTATCCCTGGCGCCTCGCGCGGGATCCGGATTTTGCTTGAGCAAGAACCAGCGAACGAAGATCCAGGTTTGCCTCTTATTGGTCAAGTTGCAGCGGGTGAGCCGATTTTGGCTCAAGAGCACGTTGAAGCGCACTATCAAGTCGACCCAGGCATGTTTAAGCCTCAAGCTGACTTTTTACTTCGCGTTAACGGCGAGAGTATGAAAGACATCGGCATCATGGATGGCGATTTACTCGCGGTGCACAAAACGCAAGACGTTCGTGATGGACAAGTCGTTGTAGCGCGCGTAGATGAAGACGTAACCGTGAAGCGTTTAGAGCGCAAAGGGGCAACCGTGTTGCTGCATGCTGAAAATGAAGAGTTTTCGCCGATTGAAGTGGATCTGACTGCACAACATCTTGCGATTGAAGGTATTGCAGTGGGCATTATTCGCAACACAGATTGGATGTAATGTCTCGTGGCGGTGCGGTCATCCTTGGTCGTCCGCCGATTTTCCACGATTAAATTGACTAAATTGTAGAAAAAATACCCATCTCTACTCCCCACAGTGCTCACTTTCTGGTATGTTTCGCACCCTTGTATTGATCAGGGTATCGCGAAGGAGAGGAATTGTGGAAGCTTGCCCACTGTGTTCGGGACAATCCGTCCACCATTATCATAGTGACAAAAAGCGTGATTACTTGCAGTGCACGCGTTGTGAACTGGTGTTTGTGCCAAGAGAACAGCGTCTCGATGCGGTGAGTGAAAAGGCGCACTATGACCTCCATAATAACGATCCCCAAGACCAAGGATACCGTCGCTTTTTGTCTCGATTGGCAGATCCAATTTTGCAGCGAATTGCACCCGGTTCAAAAGGACTAGACTTTGGATGTGGTCCTGGTCCAACTCTGTCACTGATGCTCACAGAGCAAGGCCATGACATGGCACTGTACGATCTGTACTATTATCCGGATAAATCTGTACTCGATACTAGTTACGATGTGGTTACCGCGACAGAGGTGATCGAGCACTTGTATGAGCCAAACCAGGTTTGGCAACAATGGTTATCGCTCATTAAGCCTGGAGGATGGTTAGGCTTAATGACAAAACTGGTCATAGATGTAGACGCATTTGATAAATGGCACTACAAAAATGACCAGACACATGTTGTTTTCTTTAGTCGAGCCACGTTCTTGTACCTCGCAGAGCGAGACGGGCTAGACATAGAATTCATTGGTAATGATGTCATTTTACTGAGGAAGCTTACGTAATGAGTCGTAAGAAAAAATCAAGAAAACCGGGTTCTAACCCTGAGCCGGTAGTTGCGGTTACGCGTAACCGTTCACAAGCGGACGTAGACGGTCGTCTTCGTAAGCGTTTGAAAAAGCGTAAGGGTCAGAAGTCGGGCAGTCGCCACTCTGAAGGTCAAGAAGTGAAGCAGGGCACAGGTTCTGCCAAACTGGATCCGCGTCTTGGTAGCAAGAAAAAGATCCCACTGATTGTTGAGCCGAACAAGAAACCAACTAAAGTTGAGCGTCGTCTTTCTGCTGAGCAAGAGCTAGAGATGCTAGAGAATGATGCACAACTGAACGTGTTGCTGGATCGCATCGAAAGTGGTGAGAACCTAGGTGCAGGCCTACAGAAATATGTTGATGAGAAGCTGGATCGCATTGAGAGGCTGATGAACCAACTGGGTCTGATGGAACCTGAGTACGACGAAGAAGAAATGTTCGAAGAGCCAGTGTCTGCACCAAACAAGAAAGCGAGCAGCGATGACGAGCTTCTGTCTCAGTTCGAAGATGTCGATATGGATCAGTTCAAAGGATAGCGAGAGGTAAAGTAGATGAATACCGTTACTCTGTTAGCCATTGTTGGCACGCTCATTATTGTGGGTTTGGCAGGTTATGCTGGGTATTTGCTACTGCAACTTAAAAAGCAAAAGGAGTTGCAACAGCAGCATCGTGATCTGGCGATTAAAAAGCGTAATGCCAACATTTTTGAAAGTGTTGATACCATTTGCTTAGCTACGATCCAAGGTCAGTGCGATTTATCCGAAGCGGCGATTCGCCTCTATAACATCATGGACTACGTTCAAGGTGAAGAGCGTGTCGACTTCGATAAGGACTTTCCTGCGACCGCTGAGCTTTATCATGTCGTCAAAGACATGCCCCGCGGTGAAGCGAGGCAAGCAATGGAAAAACAGCAGCGTATGCGTGATAATTTATCTAGGCAAAAAGCTGAAGCACGCCTCAATGACAGTATCATTGAAGAGATGAAACTGCTGCAACGCACTGTAAAGCCGCTTAACGATCAAATTGATATTAAGCTGGTGGGTTAGGGGCGTTTACCTAGCGAAGGGCGAGTGATCGCCCTAGCAAATTTGGCGATTGCTCGCCATAAACCATAGCGATTGAAACGCCCACAGTCGCTATGTTGTTTACTAGTGTGGCAAAATAGCGCCTTATCTAAAGCGTCACTGGCTCAACGTTGGGTTCGAAGGCGCAGGGTGACAGCACCGTGTTTATTGGAAGTATGACCATGTCTCAAAATCAATCCGACACTCAACAGCAAATCGTATGGGATCAAGCGATTCTCGATAAGTACAACTATTCGGGACCACGTTACACCTCCTATCCGACAGCGGTTGAGTTTCATGAAGCGTATACCATTTCTGATTTCGATATGGCATGCAGCCAATACCCAGAGCGTCCACTGTCTCTGTACGTACATATCCCATTTTGTCACAAGCTTTGTTACTACTGTGGCTGCAATAAAGTCATCACTCGTCACGCTCATAAGGCGGATGAGTACTTAGATGTGCTGGAGCACGAAATTCGTCAGCGTGCGACCTTGCTTCAAGAGCGTAAAGTCACGCAACTGCATTTTGGTGGCGGTACGCCGACGTTTTTGTCTAAGAGTCAAATCAGTCGTTTGATGGCGATACTGCGTGGTGAGTTCTTCTTTGAGCAGGGTGCAGAAATCAGTATTGAAGTCGACCCACGTGAAATCGAGCTGGATATGCTCGACCATCTTCGCGAAGAAGGCTTTAACCGCTTGAGCATCGGTGTGCAGGACTTTAATAAAGAAGTTCAAACCTTAGTTAACCGTGAGCAGGACGAAGAGTTTATCTTTGCGATGGCTAAGCGCGCTAAGGAGCTTGGTTTTCGTTCAACCAACCTCGATTTGATCTACGGCTTGCCAAAGCAAACTCAAGCGCGTTTCGCTAAGACTCTTGAGCAAGTGCTGACCATGCGTCCTGGCCGCTTGTCGGTGTTTAACTACGCTCATATGCCTAACTTGTTTGCCGCGCAGCGTAAAATCAAAGACGAAGACTTACCGCAAGCAGAAGAAAAGATGGCTATCTTGCAAGATACCATCGCGACGCTTACTGGTGCTGGCTACCAGTTTATCGGTATGGATCACTTCGCGCTTCCAGAAGATGAGCTGGCGGTCGCTCAGCGTGCGGGTGAATTGCATCGTAACTTCCAAGGCTACACCACACAGGGTGACTGTGATTTGGTCGGCTTTGGTGTGTCGGCGATCTCTATGATTGGTGATAGCTACGCACAAAATCAAAAAGAGCTGAAGAAGTACTACGCTCAGGTTAACGAATTGCGTCATGCCTTGTGGAAAGGGGTTGTATTGGATAAAGATGACTTGATCCGCCGTGAAGTGATTAAACAGCTTATCTGCAACTTTAGCCTAGACAAAAAGTTCATCGAGAACACCTTCTCTGTCGACTTTAATCAGTATTTTGCAGAAGATATGTCACTGCTGCAGACTTTCATTGACGATGAGTTGGTGAGTGTCTCTGAGCGCACGATTGATGTGACGCTCCGTGGTCGTTTGTTGATTCGTAACATCTGCATGAGCTTTGATAAGTACTTACGTCAACGCGCGCGTCAGCAGCAGTTCTCGCGAGTGATTTAACCGCTCATACCGACAGTAAAAAGTCCGCTCGATAGCGGACTTTTTTGTGCCTGTTATGTTGTTGGCTCTAAGTTGGGCTCTTGCTGCCAGTGAAGGGAAGGCCACTGTTCAAGTGGGAGCGGTGGACTGAATAAGAACCCCTGCGCATGATGACAACCCAACATACGGATAAGCTCCGCTTGCACTTGTGTTTCAACGCCTTCTGCCACCAAACTAAAACCAAAGCTTCGTGACAGTTTGCTGATTGCTGCGACGACGCTGTCATCGGCATTGTCACGCGTCAATCTATCGACGAACGCCTTATCGATCTTAATGCTATCAAACGGTAACTTGTGCAGGTAGGCCAGCGATGAGTAACCGGTGCCGAAGTCATCAATCGCAATACTCACGCCAAGCGCTTTGATTTTCGTCATATTGGCAAGGATAACAGGGTCGTTATCGGCGAGCTGTGATTCGGTGATTTCTACCGTTAATTGTGCCGCTGGAAACCTTGTTTGCTCAAGTAAACGCTGCAGTTGGCCAATATACTCATGGTCAGAGAGCTCGATGACAGAGACATTGATGTGCAGTTGAAATTGCGGTGGTAGCGTGCCTTGTTCAATGGCGCGATTGACGGTCTGCATAGCATCTGCTGCCATATGCTGACCGATGGCTTTGATAAGGCCAGAGCTCTCCGCCAGCGGAATAAAACTCAATGGTGAGATGAACTTTCCATCTTGGTCACGCAGCCTTAAAAGCGCTTCAGCGCCAAAAGGAGCGTCAGTACGGATATCGACCAAAGGCTGGAAGTAAACTTCAAACAGGTCATGGTCGAGTGCGTGTCTTAAATAAGTCAACATACGAGTCTTGTTCTTAGACTGCTCTGCCATTACTGGCGTGTAGACGCTGATCCGATTGTTATCGGTTTTGGCATGACTCAAGGCAATTCCAGCATTTCTCAAGCACATATCGGCATTATCACAGTCGTGAGCGACACCGATGGAGATATTGAGACTAAGTGGCTCCCCAGCGACAACAAACGGCGCTGCGAAAATCTGCTTTAGACGATGTTGATAACAGAGCTTTTCTTGCGAGCTAAGATTGGGCAGATAGATGGCAAATTCGTCACCACCGACACGTCCTAACACGCCACTTTCTGTGAGTACCCAAGCTTTAAGGCGCTCAGCGACAATGGTTAGCAGTACATCACCAGAGTGGTGACCCAAGCTGTCATTGATGTCACGAAACTGGTTGATACCAATCAGCAGCATGGCACCGCAGCCGTTTTGTTGCACTTTAAGTGAATCGCAGGTTTCTATAAACCCTTGGCGGCTGTAGAGCTTAGTCAGGTTGTCTCGGACAAGTTGCTCTCTGAGCGCATGAAATGAGGCTTGAAGGTGCGAGCGCATTGCCGAGAAGCTTTGCAGCAGCTGTGAAATTTCCGTGATCTGGTTGCGTTTAGGTAGCGGGTAATCCCAAGAGCCATTGGCGATCTGTTTCGCCGCTTTTGCCGTTTCCGATAATGGGACAGTGAGACGGTTGAGAACAAAGATGCCTAGTCCCATACCAGAGAGTCCAAGCAACAGGCTAACCCAAAGCGTTTGCTGGCTGACGACGGGGATATCACCCATCAGATCGGCGGCTGAGATGACGACAACCACATACCAGTTGATTTGAGTGTTGGTTTGGTAGTGACTGACCATGATGTATTGAGTCTGCTCATCTTGATGAGTCAGTAGCACAGACTGTTTACTGGCCAGCGATTCAATAGCCTGGCTAATGCGCTGCACCATTGGATCCTTGCTGTTTGTCAGCAAACGGCGCTGGCCTAAGTCATCAAGGATCGTTGTCGAATCGCTTTGCGCGATCAGCGCTTGTTCGGCATCCATCACATAGACTTTGGCTTGGTGGGTAACATTCAAACCTGCTAAAAACTGTCGGAAGGTATCGATCTGCACATCGACAGCAGCGACGCCGACTAAGGAGCGCTGTCGAGCATCCGATTGAAACACAGGGGCGAGGGCAGAAATGGTGACCTCTTGAGCAGCATCGGCGTTGGTGTAAACCTCAGACCATGCAGCTTGATGCTGCTGGCGGATTGGTAAATACCAGGGGCGTTGACGTGGGTCGTAGGCAGCAATGTTGCCAAGGATATCTGAGCCTCTGTGGTCATCGGCGTAGATCAGCAGATCGCCATTGGTGCCGGAATCTTTTACCATTAGCGAGAATTTGACCTTCTCTGCTGATCGTTCTGCCGCTCTCATGGCCAAGAACTCTCCCTGCTCGCCGCCAAATCCCATTAGATCGATTTGTGGTGACTGGATATTGAGAGTCGCGAAACTGGAACGTAGATAATCCTCAAGCTTCGCCGCGTCGTTCGTCGTGTAGAGTTTGTGATACTCAATGGCATGAGCGAGCGCTTTTACCGCGGTCATAGGTTTATCTAAGTAGATATCTAAGCTCTGTACCACATTGGTAGTTAAACTCGATAGCTGCTTTTCACTCACATCTAGCGCCAAATCATCGTAACGCTGCTTCTGTAGCCACAAAATAGTGCCAACGGAGCACAAGAACACCACAATAAAAGGCGCAATGAGTGCTTTTTTAAGAGAGAGCGTAAACAAACCAGGCATAGAGATAAGATACTTAACCGATAAAACATAATTCGAGTAGCGCGCGATATTAGGTATCGCGCTTTGTTATTTTATCGGCTAACTCAATGGGAAGTTTAGGACATTAAGGCAAGTAATCGTCTATTTTGTTGATAATCAGCACACTAACGTGGTTGATGTCGTTATTTTCCCAAAATGCCCATTGTCTGCCTCAGGTTTTCTAATAAAGCTCTTTAAGCTTGCGGGTTAGGGTGTTTCGACCCCAGCCGAGCACTTTGGCGGCATCTTGTTTGTGGCCATTGGTATGCGAGAGTGCGGCCTCAAGCAAAATGCGTTCAAAATCAGGTTGAGCGCGATTGAGGATCTCAGTTTCTCCCGATGCTAAAGCTTGTTGTGCCCATGACGAAAGCAGTTGCTGCCAATCACCGCCGCTCATTTCGGTTATACGTTTGGGTTCATCAAGTAGCTCTGGTGGCAAGTCATTGGGCAGTATTTCACTACCGCTTGCCATCACTGTTAGCCAGCGACAGGTGTTTTCTAGCTGACGTACGTTACCAGGCCAATCAAGTTGATTGAGGATCTCGACCGTATCGGCGTTGAGTGACTTGGTTTCTACGCCCAGCTCTTCCGCAGCTAATGATAGGAAGTGCAGCGTGAGCTTTTCAATATCTTGTTTACGTTCTCTTAGAGAAGGGATATGGATGCGAATAACATTTAGACGATGGAACAAGTCTTCACGAAACTCTCCTTCGTTAACCAGTTTTTCGAGGTTTTGGTGCGTAGCGGCGACGATACGCACGTCCACTTTGACCGCAGAGTGCCCACCAACACGATAGAACTGACCGTCGGCCAGTACGCGCAGTAAGCGAGTTTGAATGTCGAGTGGCATGTCGCCAATTTCATCGAGAAACAGGGTACCGCCATTGGCTTGTTCGAAGCGGCCTTGTCTAACACTGTTGGCGCCAGTAAATGCGCCTTTCTCATGGCCGAACAGCTCTGACTCAATGAGGTCTTTTGGAATTGCCGCCATGTTCAGGGCGATAAACGGCTTACTTGAGCGAGGACTATGGCGATGCAGCGCATGAGCGACGAGCTCCTTACCTGTGCCAGATTCACCGTTGATGAGCACCGAGATGGAAGAGCGTGACAGTCTGCCGATGGCGCGAAACACTTCTTGCATCGCTGGTGCTTCACCGATGATTTCTGGCGCTTCAGCGGCTATGGTCTCTTCACTGGATAGGGCGCTTTTTTGCTCCTGACTATGGGTGATAGCACGCTCGACTAAGGTGAGGGTTTCGTCGATATCGAACGGTTTCGGTAGGTACTCAAACGCCCCTTTTTGATAAGCGTTGACCGCTGCGTCTAAGTCGGAATGCGCAGTCATGATGATAACTGGCAGCTCTGGTGCGCTCTGCTGAACGCGATTGAGCAGCTCAATGCCATCGATGCCAGGCATGCGAATGTCGGACACCAACACATCTGGCGTTTCGCGCTCCAATGCCATTAGCACGCTTTCTGCATCAGCGAAGGTTTCACACTTGATGTTTGCCGACGATAGGGTTTTGTCCATTACCCATCGTATCGAGCTGTCGTCATCGACGACCCATACATATCCTTTACTCATAGCCAAACTTCCTTACAGCAAGCCATCCAATAGCCTCTTAGGGCTTTAAATGGGCAGATAAATTGTAAAAATGGTACGACCGGGCCAACTTTCTACGTCTATTTTTCCATTGTGTTGGTCGATCAAGTTTTGTGAAATGGACAAGCCAAGTCCGGTACCGCCTTCTCGGCCACTGACCATTGGGTAAAACAGTGTGTCTTGAAGGTCGGCAGGAATGCCTGGCCCATTGTCGATAATTTCTATGCGAGCCGCGAGCTTGTGGCGCTGGCCGTGAATATTGGCTTGATGCACGGTGCGGGTACGCATGGTGATCTTGCCATTCTCCTGGCGGCTGAGAATTTGCGCAGCATTGCTGGTGATATTGAGTAGCGCCTGCTCGATTTGATCCGTATCCATTAATATCGGCGGCAGGCTAGGATCGTAGTCGCGCTCGATAGCAAGACTTGTACCGGCCTCTAGCTCCACCAACTGGCGTACCTTCTCCAAAATCAGATGGAGGTTTTCTTGTTTTTTGGTGCCAGGTTTTTGTGGGCCGAGTAGCCGATCGACAAGAGCTCTTAGTCGGTCAGCTTGCTCAATAATAATGTTGGTATATTCGTTGAGAGAAGGATCGGGCAACATCTTTGACAGCAGCTGAGCGGCGCCACGTAAACCACCTAGCGGGTTCTTAATTTCATGGGCAAGGCCACGAACCAGAAGTTTTGCTGCTTGCTGCTGAGCATGTTGGTTGAGCTCTTGGGACAGTCTCTTTTGCTGGCCAATTTTGCGCATCTCTACTAATAGCATCAGCTCCTTGTTCCAAGAGAGCGGACTGACCGTCACTTCAAGTAGTAGAGGTTTGCCATCGACCACAAAGGTTACGTCGCTGTCGGTGATACTTTGGCCGCTCTGTAGCGGCTGGGTCAGCAGCGCGAGATCGAGTGATGCATGCTGGATAAACTGCGATAAATGGCAGCCAACCAAGCGTTTGGCGCTTTGAGCAAAAAGTTGTTCGGCAGCAGGGTTGGCATATTGAACCGTCAGCCCTTCGTTGAGCATCAATGTTGCAGTCACAACATTGTTGAGTATTGCATCGGTCAATTCACAATTTGCCACACGCTCTCCTTACTCTGTTCTATATTGGTGCACTGCACGAGCGAGGGTCGCCCTGTGCACTAAAATGGTGCATTGCATAAGCTAAGTATGGCGCAATTTAAACTAGAGTAAAAGCGTTAGGGCGGCTCTGCTTACTATTGCACCGATGCACGATGAAGATGCACTGTTATAGTATTGGATGATGCAATTACCTTGCCGCTTTGCTGCACTTGTATGGTTAAGGTGTGAGTACCGCGATCTATGTTGGTCAAACTCCAACTCGCCGTGGTTTGTGGTGAGCCATAAGGCCTGCCATCGAGAAGAAGCTGCAGGGTTTGTATGTCAGTTAGAGAGCCTGAGATAGAGGCACTGACTGAGAAGTCTCCGGAGTTATTTCGCAGCGTCGCATCATGCTGTGGACGCGTTATAGCCACCGCTAGCTTAGTACTTGCTTGCTTTTGACTCTGCTCCAGATACGGGCTTGATGTCCAATCTACAGGAGCCTCATTGAGGACTTGTGGGGGGGCAGGAACGTCTGGAAGCGATATAGCCTGCGCGTTTGGGCTGTCGGGAAAGTCACTAAAGTGAATGTTTCCTTGCTCGTCCTTCCAATGATAAATATCGGTGGCAGAAACGTGATGACCAGCAAGGCTCAATACGCCAACCAGGCACAGTAAAGCAACGAGATGAGTGACAGTGCGCCGCGCGGTAACCATGCAAGAGACCTTAGGTAGCGTTTAAAGAGTTTGGTTATGCTAACGCGCAGGGAGAGGATTTCGAATAGAAAAAAGGCCCACCTGCGAGGCGAGCCTAATATTTATGAAAACATGAAATTCATGCCATTTTGTCGATTAAACTGAGTAGTACAGTTCAAACTCAAGTGGGTGAGTGGTCATGTTTACTTTCTCTACGTCTTGAGACTTAAGGTCGATGTAAGAATCGATAAAGTCATCAGAGAATACACCGCCAGATGTTAGGAACTCACGGTCAGCGTCTAGACACTCTAGAGCTTCTTTTAGTGAGTAAGCCACTGTTGGGATCTCTGCCGCTTCTTCAGCTGGTAGATCGTAAAGGTCTTTATCCATTGCTTCGCCTGGGTGGATCTTGTTCTTGATACCGTCAAGACCAGCCATAAGCATTGCTGCAAAACATAGGTATGGGTTTGCAGATGGGTCACCGAAGCGTAGCTCGATACGACGTGCTTTCGGGCTTGGTACCACTGGGATACGGATAGAAGCGCTGCGGTTACGTGCAGAGTAAGCAAGCATAACTGGTGCTTCGAAGCCTGGTACAAGACGCTTGTACGAGTTAGTTGATGCGTTAGCAAATGCGTTGATTGCTTTAGCGTGCTTGATAACACCACCGATGTAGTAAATAGCCATTTCAGATAGGCCGCCGTACTTGTCGCCAGCGAACAGGTTAACACCGTCTTTCGCTAGAGATTGGTGAACGTGCATACCAGAACCGTTATCACCTACTAGAGGCTTAGGCATGAATGTTGCCGTCTTACCAAATGCGTGAGCAACGTTGTGTACAACGTACTTGTAAACTTGGATTTCGTCCGCTTTAGCCGTTAGCGTGTTGAAACGAGTTGCGATTTCGTTCTGACCCGCAGTCGCTACTTCGTGGTGGTGCGCTTCAACAACTTGACCCATTTCTTCTAGAACTAGACACATTGCTGAACGGATGTCTTGAGAAGAGTCAACTGGAGCTACTGGGAAGTAACCACCTTTAACGCCAGGACGGTGACCTTTGTTACCGCCTTCGAAATCAGTACCTGTGTTCCAAGCTGCTTCTACGTCGTCAATTTTGAAGAATGAACCAGACATGTCTGTTGCAAACTTAACGTCGTCGAATAGGAAGAATTCTGGCTCTGGACCCACTAGAACAGTATCTGCGATACCTGTTGAACGTAGGTAGTCCTCAGCGCGCTTAGCGATTGAGCGTGGATCACGGTCGTAGCCTTGCATAGTTGCAGGCTCTAGGATGTCACAACGAATGTTCAGAGTTGCGTCTTCAGTGAATGGGTCAAGAACCGCGCTTGCTGCGTCTGGCATCATCACCATGTCTGACTCGTTGATGCCTTTCCAGCCAGCAACAGAAGAACCGTCAAACATTTTACCTTCTTCAAAGAAGTCTGCGTCTACTTGGTGTGCAGGGATAGAAACGTGTTGCTCTTTACCCTTAGTATCTGTAAAGCGTAGATCTACGAATTTAACTTCGTTCTCTTGGATCAGCGATAGAACATTTTCTACTGACATCTTGGAAAACCTCCAGTGTTATTAAAGCGGTTGAGTGCTCGATTAGTGTTAATCGGCATTGATTAACGTCTGCTTAATGAAGTGCGTTAATCGATGCTGATTCTAATAAAGCCAGAACCGTGCCAAAAAATAAATCCGTTATTTTTCAATGCTATAAAAAACTTAGTTCCAAATTGGAGCAAACGTTTGCACCAAAATGATCATTGATTGCACCATAAATGTGCAATGTTAAATTCTTGCACCAAGTTGAATCAAATAGCCCATACATTCAGCATGGTTTTGGCTCACCTGTCAACCGATACGTGAAGCTTGGCTTTCGTCATGCTTTGATTTGGTGAAACAACCGCTTTATGGCGTCGTTTTACGGCAAAACCAGTCTAAAGCGACTATGTTTAAGCAAGATTTCAACGAAGAAGATCACAACTCTCGTTATTTCTGGTATATTGCGGGCGTTTTTTTAATCGAGTCAGCGGCTATCGTGCGGCGACTCTTGACTGAGTGAAAGAAATCTATGTCAACTCCACAGATTGATAAGTTAAGAAACATTGCGATTATCGCGCACGTTGACCACGGTAAAACTACCCTTGTTGACAAGCTGCTTCAGCAATCCGGTACTCTTGAGTCTCGCGGTGAAACTGAAGAGCGAGTTATGGACTCGAACGATATCGAAAAGGAACGTGGTATCACGATCCTTGCTAAAAACACAGCGATCAACTGGAACGATCACCGCATCAACATCGTTGATACTCCGGGACACGCGGATTTCGGTGGCGAAGTTGAGCGTATTATGTCGATGGTAGACTCTGTACTACTTATCGTAGACGCAGTAGATGGCCCAATGCCGCAAACTCGCTTTGTAACACAAAAAGCATTTGCTCACGGTCTTAAGCCGATTGTTGTTATCAACAAAATCGACCGTCCGGGCGCTCGCCCAGATTGGGTTATGGACCAAGTGTTTGACCTGTTCGATAACCTAGGTGCAACTGATGATCAATTGGACTTCCAAGTAGTTTATGCATCAGCACTTAATGGTTGGGCAACACTAGAAGAAGGCGAAGAAGGCGAGAACATGGAACCATTGTTCCAAGCTATCGTTGACAACGTAGATGCTCCAAACGTTGATCTTGACGGCGCACTGCAAATGCAGGTTTCTCAGCTAGATTACAGCTCATACGTGGGTGTCATTGGCGTATGTCGTGTAACTCGCGGCTCTGTTAAGCCAAACCAGCAAGTGACTGTCGTTGGTTCTGACGGTAAGAAACGCAATGGTAAAGTTGGTACAGTCCTTGGCTACCTTGGCCTTGACCGTCACGAAGTTGAGCAAGCGAATGCAGGTGACATCATTGCGATCACAGGTCTTGGTGAGCTGAAAATCTCGGACACAATCTGTGACGTCAATACTGTTGAAGCGATGACTCCACTGTCAGTGGACGAACCTACAGTAACTATGACGTTCCAAGTAAACACTTCTCCTTTCGCTGGTAAAGAAGGTAAGTTTGTTACCTCTCGTAACATCCTAGAGCGCTTAGAGAAAGAGCTAGTTCACAACGTAGCATTACGTGTTGAACAAACGGACGATCCAGACAAGTTCCGCGTTTCAGGTCGTGGTGAGCTTCACCTATCTATCCTGATCGAGAACATGCGTCGTGAAGGCTTTGAGCTAGCGGTGTCTCGTCCTGAAGTTATCATCAAAGAAGAAGATGGTCAGCTACTAGAACCATACGAGACAGTTACCATTGATGTTCTAGAAGAACACCAAGGTGGCATCATGGAAAACATCGGTCTGCGTAAAGGTGAACTAACGGACATGGCTCCGGATGGTAAAGGCCGTGTACGTATGGACTTTATGATGCCTTCACGTGGTCTTATCGGTTTCCAAACTGAATTCCTTACACTAACGTCTGGTTCAGGTCTGCTGTACCATACTTTTGATCATTACGGCCCACACAAAGGCGGCGTAATTGGTCAACGTAACAACGGTGTACTGATTTCAAACGCAACAGGTAAAGCTCTGACTTACGCGCTGTTTAACCTACAAGAACGTGGTCGCTTGTTTGCTGAGCACGCTGATGAGGTATACGAAGGCCAAATCATCGGTATTCACAACCGTTCGAACGATCTAACAGTAAACTGTTTGAAAGGTAAGCAGCTGACAAACGTTCGCGCATCAGGTACTGATGAAGCGCAGGTTCTGTCGCCACCAATTAAGCACACCCTTGAGCAAGCTCTAGAGTTCATCGATGAAGATGAGCTAGTAGAAGTTACGCCTGAGAACATTCGTATTCGTAAGAAGCTTCTTACCGAGAACGAACGTAAGCGTGCGAGCCGTCCAGCGAAAGCGTAAGCTTCGTTAGATGAAAAAAACCAGCCGATATAGGCTGGTTTTTTTGTGTCTGGAGTTTAGGTGATCGTAGCGCTATTTAATCTCTTAGGCTTAAAGCAACTGCTTCAAAACCCGATCAGCCCTAACCCGAGTAATCTTCTTCAACAATTTCTGCACCGGCAGCGGATAATTCTCAACTTTTTCAAGCTGCTTATAAGTACAAATCAACTGAGTATGCTCAAGAATATTCTCAATCTCAGCATCAAACTTCTCAACCAAGTGCGAGTAGTGATCCTGAATTAGAATTGCGTTCTCTAAATCCAAGCTCCAAGCGCGTGGGTTAAGGTTGTTACCTGTAATCAGCATGTAGCGCTTATCGACCCAAATGCCTTTTAAGTGGAAGCTGTTGGCATCGTGTTTCCAAAGGCGAATACACAGATTACGGCTGGCAATGTGTGCTTCGTTGGCTTTTGCGAAACGGCGCAGGTTCATTTCATACAGATACGGTAGACCACCTATGGTCTTAAAGTCTTCTTCTGGTGAAATGTAGAAATCGTTCGCGGTTTTATCGCCAACGACAATACGTACTTTGACGCCACGTTTTAGCGCGCGTTTGATCTCTTTCGCCACCGATTTAGGGAAGTTGAAATAAGGAGTACAAATAAAGATTTCGTCTTTAGCGCTAGCAAGAAGCTGATTGATGCTCTGATTTAGCTTGTTGCGGCGTTTGCCAATGCCCACAATCGGCGTGACCGACACTTGGTTCTCATTCGCAGGCTCGGCATCAAACTCGTAACGTGCTTGAGAGAGTGAACCACGCAGTTGGCGGATCTCCGCTTTGATTTCTTTTGTGGTTGGCTTTTGTGGCTGTGACAAGTCATTGACTGCTGGATTGGCGATCATCTCTGTGGCCACAAAGTTTGCCATGCTGTCGGCAAGCTTGGCGTTTTCGAGCACGTGATAGCGGTCGAAACGATAGCGATCTTTGTAGTTTAGGTAGATGTTATTAAGACTAGCACCGCTATAAATGACGGTATCGTCGATGATAAAGCCTTTTAGGTGCAGCACGCCGAACACTTCACGGCCGCGAACCGGTATGCCATAGACAGGGACGCCGTATTGGTGTTTTTCACGAAACTCGCGATACATCACCGCGTTGCCGTCAGATTGCTTAGCGCCAATAAGGCCGCGTTGAGCTCGATGCCAGTCAACACAGACTGCGATATCCAGGGCTGGGTTATTTTGTTTCGCTTGATAAAGCTCGCTAAGAATTTGGCGTCCTGCGTCGTCATCTTCCAAATACAGTGCGACTAGGTAGATTCTTGACTTTGCTTCGCGTATCGCTTGAATGATATGTTCGCGATAGTCGCTAGCAGAGAGCAAAACATCGAGTTTACTCGGATCCTGCGCGATTGAGGGAAGCTGTTCAAAAGAGTTCCTAAAAGCCATCATGTAGAGACTGTACCTTTGGTCATTGCAAAATTGCGAACCTAGAATTTTACCAAATTCTTGTCCTTAATGGGTAGTAAACCGTTGATAAGTTTAACTGGGATCAAGGTAACGCATCGAAACGAGTGACTTACCACCCTGAATATAGCGACAAAACAGCTGCTTAAGTGGGTTGGGCAGATCCTCTTCTGCTAGAGTTTTAAAGCCATGCTGTGCGTAAAAACTCTCAAGGTGACCCAGGGCGAAACAAAAATCGCCATCATTGAGTTCAGTTTGTTGCAGATGCGCCATCAGTTGGTGACCCAACCCCAAGCCTCGCTGCTCGGGGATAACCAGCATGCCTGTCATGAGACGATACTGCTCAATGGTGCGAAATCGAACCAAGGCACTTAGGGTTTGATTACGACTTAGCGTCAGTATGCGTTCATCGCTTTTAGGCTTACCAGCAGGGTAGTGCGCTTTGTAGAGTTTTTTTGCAATAGGGAGCTTTATCGGGTCAAGCACACCGAAATTTAACGTATCCATAGCCAATTCGGACTCCAAAAGGATAGAATAGCGGCAGTGTAAGCCATCAATCGACGCCCATGCAAATTCAAAACAACGCTCAGCTCCGCCCGTATCACACCTTTGGTATTAGTCAGCAATGTCACGCTTTAGTCGAGGTTCACTCGGTTGAAGACTTAATTGCTGTCTATCAGCGCCCAGAGTGGCAAGCTCTACCAAAACTGATGTTAGGTAAGGGCAGTAATATGCTGTTCACTGAACCATTTGAAGGGGTGGTGATCATCAATCGCTTGAGCGGTATTGAGGTGAGCGATACGGCGACCACACACAAGCTTCATATTAGCGGCGGTGAAGATTGGCCAAACCTGGTGAAGTGGTGCGTGGAGCATGGCTATGCAGGCATTGAAAATCTGGCCTTGATACCGGGCTGTTCGGGCAGTGCACCGATCCAAAATATTGGCGCTTATGGCATTGAGCTAAAAGATGTTTGTCGTTACGTTGATTATCTTTGCTTGCAAACGTTCGAAGTCAAAAGGCTTTCTCGAGATGAATGTCAGTTCGGCTATCGTGATTCCATTTTCAAACATGCGTTGAAAGATAAAGCGATCGTTACTGCTATAGGTCTAGAGCTGGATAAGCAGTGGCGACCGAACCTTAGCTATGGACCTTTGCAATCGCTGGATCTGACCACAGTAACACCTAAGCAGGTGTTTGATGTGGTTGTGAAGGTTCGCCAAGAGAAACTGCCTGATCCTGCTATTACTGGGAATGCGGGTAGCTTCTTCAAAAACCCAATTATCAGCCAAGCCCTGTATGCCTCAGTTAAATCTAGACATGACGCGGTTGTGGCTTATCCAGCTGAGGATGGGATGAAGCTTGCGGCGGGCTGGCTTATTGACCAATGTGGCCTGAAAGGGCATCAAATTGGTGGTGCTATGGTGCACCCAAACCAAGCTTTGGTTCTGGTTAATCATGATGATGCAACTGCTGACGATGTGGTGCGTCTGGCGGCGTTTGTACGTCAAAACGTGCTTGATAAGTTTGGTGTTGAACTTGAGCATGAGGTGCGCTTTATGGGCGCAAGCCATGAAGTGTATTTAAAGGACGTGCTATGAAAGAGCATCAAATGAAACTGGCCATTCTCGCTAGGCTCGCCACTGGTGGCTTCCACTCTGGTGAGGCATTGGGTGAAGAGCTCGGGATCTCGCGTGCGGCAGTGAGTAAGCACATTAAAGGCATTCAAGCGTGGGGCGTAGATATTTTCCGAGTTCAGGGCAAAGGTTATCAATTAGCTCAGCCGATGGAGCTATTGAGCGAAAAGCGCCTTGCACAGAGTGTGTCGACACCGTTTGAGCTGATCCCAATCATAGACTCAACTAACCAATACCTACTCGACAAACAAGAGTCCTTAGACTCTGGTAGCGTCTGCATCTCAGAGTATCAAGCTAAAGGTCGCGGACGCCGCGGCAGACAATGGGTGTCGCCGTTTGGCAGTAACCTGTACCTATCGATGTACTGGCGTTTAGAGGCGGGTATGGCAGCGGCGATGGGGCTGAGCCTAGTCGTGGGTGTTGCTATAGTCGAAGCGCTGCAAGAGTTGGGTATTGAGGGAGTGAAGCTCAAATGGCCGAATGATCTGTACTACCGAGATAAGAAGTTAGCAGGGATTTTGGTTGAAATGTCGGGTCAAGCGGGCGGTGCAGCAAACCTAGTGATTGGCATGGGTATGAACCTCAACATGAGTGAGCAAGTGACGGGTATCGATCAGCCTTGGACATCGCTCAGTGAAGTGGTAGACACACCGTTTAGCCGTAATGATTTAGTCGTCGCGTTTATTAAAGCGTGGCAAGCGGCATTGGAAGATTATGAACTGCGCGGTTTGCATGGTTTTGTAGAGCGCTGGAACCAGCACGATAACTTCTTAGGTAGGGAAGTGAAACTCATCATGGGTCAGCGTGAGATAAAAGGTATCGTGCAAGGTATTGATGCCACAGGTGCGGTCTTGCTTGAAACCGAGCGAGGGATTGAGTCGTACGTTGGCGGTGAAATTTCGCTACGAAAAGCTGATGTTTAATGGTGTTATGGTTCCTAGAGCTTAGGAACCATAGTTGTTATTTACTTTCTTAAATACACCGTTTCAACGCTGTGATCAGCGCCTTTTTGCAAGATCAGCTGAGCGCGCTCTTTGGTCGGTAGGATGTTTTCGACCAGGTTTAGGCCGTTGATCGACGCCCAAATGTTCTTTGCCTTTGATTCGGCTTCTGCTGCGCTCAATTGGGTATAGTGGCTGAAGTAAGAGCCAGGCTTAGTAAAGGCACCCTCACGGAACTTCATAAAGCGATTGACGTACCACTGCTCAATTTGCTCACTGTCTGCGTCGACATAGAGCGAAAAGTCGAGAAAATCGGAGATGAACACGCGGTGTGGATCGTGTGGGTAGTCCATACCGCTTTGCAGCACGTTCAGCCCTTCAATAATCAACACGTCAGGAAGGTCAACGACCTTTTCTTCCTCAGTAATATCATACGTGATGTGCGAATAGATCGGCGCCTGAACATTTCTTTTGCACGCTTTCACATCGGACACGAACTGCACTAAGCGGCGCATATCGTAAGACTCTGGAAAGCCCTTTTTACCCATCAGCCCCTTTTCGAGTAGCGTCTTATTCGGGTACAAGAAGCCGTCAGTGGTAATCAACTCAACTTTTGGGTGATTGTCCCAACGGCTTAATAGTGCTTTTAAAAGACGTGCGGTGGTGCTTTTACCGACAGCAACACTGCCCGCGATGCCTATGACAAACGGCGGCGTATGTTCGGTATTGCCTAAAAACTCACCAAGTACAGAGTTACGGCGCTGCCTTGCTGCAACATAAAGGTTAAGCAACCTAGAAAGAGGCAGGTAGACGTCAGTGGCTTCCTGCATAGTTAGCTTTTCATTGATGCCTTGAAGCTCTTTTAGGTCTTCTTCTGTGAGGGTCATGGGTACGGCGTTGCGAAGCGCTGACCATTGCTCTCGACTGAATGACATAAAGGGACTCATAGGTAACCTAACCATGGAATAAAGTGACAGAGTGCTGAACATACCTGAAGCAAGGGATAAATCAAATAATTCATGCAATGGGCTGATGCTAATTCCCCGAAATGTGTACAAAAAGTCGTCAAACAAAAAGAATGTGGTGAAAATCGGATTTTTTTTTAATTTAACGGTTGCATCGAAAAGATTCATTCAATAGAATGCGCTCCACTTATGCCGACTTAGCTCAGTAGGTAGAGCAACTGACTTGTAATCAGTAGGTCACCAGTTCGATTCCGGTAGTCGGCACCATTTTCACTTTGCCTAGGGCAATGATGACGAAAATGGTAAGTAAAATTTGGGGGGGTTCCCGAGTGGCCAAAGGGAGCAGACTGTAAATCTGCCGGCACTGCCTTCGATGGTTCGAATCCGTCCCCCCCCACCATATTCTTTAGGGAATAGCTCTCAGAGTTACGTGTTGCGGGCATCGTATAATGGCTATTACCTCAGCCTTCCAAGCTGATGATGCGGGTTCGATTCCCGCTGCCCGCTCCAACTCATTTAGAGTGCTGATATAGCTCAGGTGGTAGAGCGCATCCTTGGTAAGGATGAGGTCGGCAGTTCGAGTCTGCCTATCAGCACCAGCTCTCAAAGCAATATTTCCTTTTGATACTTTCTTTTGCCTAAACTATGTTTATTGGTTGAAGGAAGCTTTATTACCAAGATTTTTTGGTTACGTGGTCTTCAAAGCCACCAAAATCCGTACCTAGAGGGACAACTCATGTCTAAAGAAAAATTTGAACGTACGAAACCGCACGTAAACGTTGGTACTATCGGCCACGTTGACCACGGTAAAACAACTCTAACTGCAGCTATCTGTACTACTCTTGCTAAAGTGTATGGCGGTGTAGCTAAAGACTTCGCATCTATCGATAACGCTCCAGAAGAGCGTGAGCGCGGTATCACTATCGCTACTTCTCACGTAGAGTACGATACTCCAGCACGTCACTACGCACACGTAGACTGTCCAGGACACGCGGATTATG
Organism: Vibrio wakamikoensis; assembly: GCF_050337275.1. Lineage (NCBI taxonomy): Bacteria > Pseudomonadati > Pseudomonadota > Gammaproteobacteria > Vibrionales > Vibrionaceae > Vibrio > Vibrio wakamikoensis. The sequence goes on from NZ_JAKJST010000037.1 coordinate 56,605, forward strand.
TTAAGAACATGATCACAGGTGCTGCACAGATGGACGGTGGTATCCTAGTTGTTGCTGCAACTGACGGCCCTATGCCTCAGACTCGTGAGCACATCCTACTAGGCCGTCAGGTTGGTATCCCTTACATCATCGTATTCATGAACAAATGTGACATGGTTGATG
>NZ_JAKJST010000038.1:0-55242 GCF_050337275.1 Vibrio wakamikoensis
GCCCTGCCCTGTCTCTTATACACAAATCCTCGAACTTAGTTCGGGGATTTTTTTGAACTCTTTTCCAAGGCTGCGATCTGATCACTTAAGCAATATTGATTAGGTAGCTAATATGGAAAACTTAACACCAATGAAGTGGGCACAAGTACAGTTTGGTCTGGCAAAGCTTAACGACCCTAGACGAACTCAACGATTGATATCAATGGCTACTTCACTTGCTAATCAACCAGGCGTTGCCGTGTCTAAGCTTGCTATTTCACCCGCAGATATGGAAGGCGCTTACCGCTTTATCCGTAATGACCAAATCCAACCGAACGATATCGCTGAATCAGGCTTTCAAGTCACCGCTCAGCATGCGCAAGACCACTCGTTACTATTGGCACTAGAAGATACGACCTCACTTACTTACCAACACAAAAGTGTACGAGATACTCTTGGACATACGAATYAAGGCAACCGAAGTCGTGCTCTTCTTGCTCACTCTATCTTACTTTTCGCACCTAATACTCATCAGGTAGTCGGTCTTATTGAGCAACAACGCTGGAGCCGAGACATCTCTAAACGAGGGCAAGGTCATCAACATGCGTCTCGCCCCTACAAAGAGAAAGAAAGTTACAAGTGGGAAAAAGCCTCACAAAATATGTCAACTCGCCTAGGTGAGCACCTATCTTCGGTTATCTCCGTTTGTGACAGAGAGGCTGACATCTATRAATACCTGACCTATAAGACAGAACAGCAGCAACGCTTTGTCGTGCGTTCGATGCAAAGTCGATGTATTAAAGAACATGACCAGAAGCTTTACGACTACTCAAACAAACTGCCAGTAGTAGACCTTAAAACGCTGAATATTCCTCAACGAGGTGGTCGYAAGGCCAGAGATGTTGAGCTGGAAATTCGATATGCTCCAGTCACTCTTAAAGCACCCGCTAACAAAGTGTCTGAACCGGATATCCCACTTTACTATGTGAGTTGCATTGAGCGTGGAGAGGATAAAGATAAATTGGCGTGGCACCTGCTGACGTCTGAAGTAATAAACTCGTATGATGACGCTATAGCGGTCATCAGCTATTACGAGCATCGGTGGCTTGTCGAAGACTATCACAAAGTCTGGAAAACCGGTGGTACAGACGTAGAGGCGTTAAGGATGCAGTGTGGTGAAAACCTTGAGCGAATGAGCGTCATACTCGCCTTTGTTGCCACAAGATTACTTCAACTACGCTTTATGAAATATGTTGAGCCAAAAGGTGATGTGATGAGTTGTGAAGTGGTGTTAGGTCATAAAGCGTGGAAGCTATTATGGTTCAAAACCGTAGGGAAGCCACTGCCAACCCAAGTACCAGATACCCATTGGGCTTATGAAAGCCTTGCTAGGTTGGGAGGGTGGAAAGACACCAAGCGAACAGGGCGAGCATCAGTCCAAGTGTTATGGGAAGGATGGTTCAAATTACAAACCATCCTTGAAGGCTATGAACTAGCGATGTCTCTTGAACGAGCAGACTTGTGATCAAGAGACAGGGCAAATGCCATCCTTTTTAATTTTCGCCAGCCGCCTTTCTACTCAAAGCGACATAATTCAATTAGTCTACTTTCAGCTCTTGCAACATAGACTCAGGCAAAGCAAGTTCATCATTCTTATTCACTTGAATGCCCGCTTCAATGATGTTTTTAGCGATCGCTTTCGCTTCATCTAGTGAGTGCATCGCCGCAGTACCACACTGATACTCATTAAGCTCAGGGATCTTGTTCTGGCTCTCAACTTTCAGTACGTCTTGCATTGCATTTAGCCAAGCATCAGCAACTTGCTGCTCTGATGGCGTACCAATCAAGCTCATGTAAAAGCCCGTGCGACAACCCATTGGAGAGATATCGATGATCTCAACCTGCTCACCATTTAGGTGCGCACGCATGAAGCCAGCATATAGGTGCTCTAGGGTGTGAATACCACGCTCAGACAAGATGTCCTTGTTTGGAGCCGTGAAACGCAGGTCGAAAACAGTAATTGTATCGCCTTTAGGGGTTTGCATTGTTTTCGCAACGCGTACCGCTGGAGCGTGCATTTTAGTGTGGTCTACCGTAAAGCTATCCAGTAGTGGCATGATATTTTCTCCTTGGTTTACTCACGGCTCCAGCCTTGGATTAAGACCGTGAGAACTGTGTCTTTTAAGAACTGTGTCTTTAGCGTGATTGTAAGTGGCGCAGCAGCGCTGCGCAACCTCAGTAGACAAGCTTAGTTAGCGACCTGGGCTTGCTCCGGTGATAAATAAGCAAAGTAATCAGACAAGAAGTCATCGAAGTTGACGCTATCCGCCGATTCAATACTCAACTGAGCAGAAACCGAACGCGTTACCTCATCTTCCATCACTTGAGTCGTATACGTTTTGTACTCGTGAGAAAGGTTCTTCTGACGGTACTCTTTACCCAATTCGCAGCCCACTTTACCTAGTCCACCTAGTTCTTTAGTTTTCGCCAGTAGCTGACCAGAAATAGACAACTCAGGGTTTTCATTCCATACCTCAAGCCTGTCACACACCGCGCTGTACTCGCTGCCACCGTGTGCTGCATCCATATGCTTCGCGATATCACGAAGATCGGTAAAGACACGCTTGACCCAAGACTGGCTATCAAGCACTTCACCATCACAACCAATTTGTAGCTGCAGACCAACCTCACGGCCTTCGACGATTACTTTGTTCCAGTTTTCGCGCCAGCATGCGAGTTCACAATCATCCATTGGCTCGGAATCTTTAAGTGCACACCAGGTTAGGAATAGATCAAGGAAGCGAATTTGCTCAGCGGTAATGCCAATTGGACTATATGGATTCACATCCAACGAGCGAACTTCTATGTATTCAACCCCACCACGAGACAGTGCCTCTGACGGTTTTTCACCACTTTTCGCTACACGTTTCGGTCTAATTGGCGCATACAGTTCGTTTTCGATCTGCAGCACATAATCGTTCAGCTGACGGTACTCACCATCGACTTTGACGCCAATCTTGGCAAAGTCTTGCGATGGGGTATGAATCGCTTGATTCAGCCCTTCCAGATACTGGTCAAGGCTGTTAAAACCAATCTTTAAGGCACTTTGTGCGCTATTGGTGTAACCAAGATCGCTCAATCTCAACGAGGTGGCTTTTGGTAAATACAAGGTGCCACCCACTTTTTCAAATGGCAGTTTAGTCTCTTTACCTTGTAAGAATGATGAGCAGATAGCAGGAGATGCACCGAAGAAATACGGGATCAACCAACCGAAGCGGTAATAGTTTCGAATCAAACCAAAATAAGCTTCCGACTTCGCATCTTGACGCGTTTTCTTGTCTTGTTCACCGAACAACGCATCCCAGAACGATTCAGGGAATGAGAAGTTAAAGTGCACACCAGAGATAATCTGCATCAAGCTGCCGTAACGATGCTTAAGACCTTGACGGTATAGCGTCTTCATACGTCCCGAATTGGACGTACCATACTGCGCTAGAGCAATGTCGTCTTCTGAGCCAACATAGCAAGGCATCGACAACGGCCATAGCTTCTCGTTACCCAGTTTGGTTTGTGTGAAGTGATGAATATCGGATAACTGATTAATCAGCGTGTCGACATCACGTGATACTGGCGTTATGAATTCCAGCAGAGACTCAGAGAAGTCCGTGGTGATGTATTCATTGGTGAAGGCTGAGCCTAACGACTTAGGGTGAGGCGTTGTCGCCAATCGACCATCGTCGGTGTAACGCAGCGATTCCCGCTCCACTCCGCGTCCGAACTCTTTGAACACGGCCTGATGTTTAGCAACTTGATCCAGTCGCTGAGCAAATTTAGTCACAATGCGATTCGCTTATAGTTTGTTATTCCAATTGAAAAACGGATACATTAGCGAACACTAAGTAAGGTGTTCGCTAAATCACCTATTCCCACTATATGGTCATGTTACTGAGAGATTTCAAGCTCTGTAATTGGAATATTCAGTTTCTCTAACTGTGGCTTCAAACGCTTAGCATCGCCAACCACTATCAATTGGTATTGGCTAGGGTCAAACCACTTCGTCGCCAGCGCATTCAGCGTCGATTTATCAACGGTGGCAACAATATCATTGCGCTGCTTCAGGTAATCCTTATCCAAACTATAGGTTAAAATCGACGAAAGCAGGCTGGCTTTTTGACTTGGTGTTTCATACGTCAATGCATCTTGCTGCCCAACGGCTAGACGCATAAATGCCAGCTCCTCATCCGTCATACCGTTCTCGCTGTAGTTTTTCAGCTCTGCGATCATTTCTTCAAGTGAGGCTAGCGTCGCATCAGCGCGCACCTGAGCGCTAAACACAATTGCACCCACCTCTCGATTACTTGCAAAATAGCCACTTGCACCATAGGTATAGCCTTTATCTTCCCTTAGGTTCTGGTTAATACGGCTATTAAAGTTGCCAGCCAAGTTAAAGTTAGCGAGGCGACTTAGGTAGAGCTCACCCGTGGCGTCAAACGGCAAACCTTGACGTACCATACGAACGATACTTTGCGGCGCAGAGGGTTTATCCACCAGGTAGATTTTCTGGCCCGCCAAAGAAGGGATGACCTCTGGATCAATCAACGGCGCTGCTTCCCCTTGCCATAGCGACCAAAACGCTAGCTGCTCGGTAATTTGCTTCTTGGAGATATCCCCCACCACGACAATTTGTGCCCCTTGCGGTGTGTAGTGCTCGCGATAGAACGCTTTGACGTCATCCAAAGTGATGGATGAAATAGAGGCATTACTGCCGTCTGAAGAGCGGCCAAATACGCTGTCGCCATAAAGCACATCACGGGTTGCTTGCGAGGCCATCCAACTCGGTTTTTGGTGCTGATAAACCAAGCCTTCAAGCGTTTGTGCTTTGAGGCGGTCGAAGTCTTCTTGCTTCATCGCAGGGTTAAACAGCATGTCTTCGAGAAGCGTCAGTGTTTGCGGCAGATTTCGCTCCAGAGCAGACACAGAAACACGCGTGGTATATGCCCCTTCGCTAAACCCAATCTGACTGCCTAAACGATCAAGCTCAGCTTGTAGTTGCTCAACTGTACGGGTTTTGGTGCCCTCTTCCATCATAGAAGCGGTCAGCCCCGCGAGTCCCTCTTTCCCTTTTGGCACATAACGACTGCCTGCTGGTAGTTGGAAATGGATCTCCACCGTTGGCGTTTCAGACGTTTCAGTACCTAGCAGTTCACTGCCATTATCAAAGTACACTTCGTACAGCTCTGGCATTTTCGCGCTAACGGCCTCGGCCACTTTCGGCATAACACTACGATCAAAGCTGTCTACTGGACGACGGAAATCAAGATCCGCTTCAGTCACTTCGTTATACTCAGGTAGCGTGCGCGCTGGCGTTACGAATGTTGCAGGTTGCACTGCGATATCAGTGCGCCCTTTCGGCACCACGCTGAGTGTGACCTTATGTTTGTCTTCGATAAACGTTTGATAAGCCGCGCTCACCGCCTCTGGAGTGACCGCGCGAATTCGCTCTAGTGTTTGCTCTATGCGATCAGGCTTGCCATAGAAGGTTTCATTCGCGGCCAGTTGAGTGACCTTACCTTTGACACTTTCTAACGCATACACAGCACCGGCTTCAGAAAGGCCGTTGATTTGCTGTAAACGCTCTTCACTGATGCCTTGCTTTTCAAAATCATCCAAGGTGGCGAGTAAGTCATTGTAAAGCGACTTTAGTCCATCTTTATCGGTGGAAGCCCCCATCGCATAAACATAGAAGTTACAAGCGAGCTCGTTACAATCACTGAATGCGCCTGCATCAAGTGCCTTTTGGGTTTTAATCAGCTTTTGATACAACAAACCATTGGTACCGCCACCAATGGCGTCGGCCATGGCATCGAGCACAACTTGGTCGTGCGCACCGCGATAGCTTGTCGTTGGCCAACCGATCACCACCATTGGCTGACGAATGCGATCTTCTAGGGTGATATAGCGATCTTCTGGCAATACTGCAGGCTGCTTAGGTGCTTTCTCAACACTTGGCCCCTCAGGGATGGTGCCAAAGTATTTATGGATCCACTCTAAGGTTTGCGCTTTATCGATGTCGCCACCAATGGTCAATACCGCATTGTTTGGCCCATACCAGCGTAAAAAGAAGGCTTTCAAATCGTTGACGTTAACACGGTCAAGATCCTCCACGTAACCGATAGGCTGCCAAGAGTACGGGTGACCCTCTGGGAACATGGCTTCCCCCATGCGCTCCCAGATTAAGCCATAAGGGCGATTATCAAAGTTCTGTGCACGCTCGTTTTTTACCGTATCACGCTGAATTTCGAATTTACGCTGGGAGACCGCACCCAGTAAGAAGCCCATGCGATCGGCTTCAAGCCACAGCATTTTCTCTAGCTGGTTCGACGGGACCGTTTCAAAGTAGTTGGTTCGATCTCGGGTCGTGGTGCCATTAAGGGTACCGCCCGCTTCCGTAATGATCTTAAAGTGCTGCTGGTCGCCAACATGCTCAGAGCCTTGGAACATCATATGTTCAAAGAAGTGAGCGAAACCGGACTTACCAATTTCTTCACGCGCCGAGCCAACATGATAGGTCACGTCTACGTGCACCAAGGGATCTGAATCATCGGGTGCTAAGATCACCGTTAGACCATTATCCAACTGGTACTTAGAGTACGGGATCATCACCCTATCGGGATCGGCTTTCATTTCCTCAACAAGGGTAATACCGGGAGGAAGTGCGCTTGCTGTTTGAGTCGAAACGTCGCTGTTACTGCAACCGTAAACAAAAACGACCGACAGCAAGCCGAGCCAGATCTTTCTCATAAGAGCTCCTTAAAGATCGAGAAAACTAAAATAGTCCATAGAAGATGGCTGTCAGCGCGATATAGCGCAGCGCCTTGCCTATGGCTATCAAAATAACGCAAGGAAGAAATTTCATTCTTAGCCAACCTGCCGCTAAACAGAGCGGGTCGCCAATCACGGGTAACCAACTGAACAATAAGCTCCAGTAACCATACTTTTGCAGCCAAGCTATGGCTTTATGACCGTGCTTCTCGTTTTGAGTTCGATTCGGCAGCCAAATTCCTATCCAGTAGTTGGTCAAGCCGCCTAGCGTATTACCTACCGTGGCGACCACAATGATCCATACGGGCGAGTACTGTTGCAAACTCAGTGTCGCAACTAAACCTGCTTCCGACCCACCAGGTAAAAGCGTGGCACTTAAAAATCCTGAAATAAAAAGAACGGCGAGAGCGGAGTCGGCAAACCAAGACTCCGCGAGATATTGAGAGAATGTTTCTAGCATTGCATATTAAGAAGTACTTTACCGCGTGTACGGCTGGTTTCGACTTGCTGATGAGCCTCGACCACTTGTTGATAAGGGTAAACATGCTGGATCTCTGTCTTCAGCAATCCAACACCCACCATATAGAGTAATGTTTCCATCTGCTTAGCGTCTGGCGATACCAGCATCCCGCTGGCTTCAAAACCAAGCAGTTTGGCTTTTTCGCATACCAGTTCCGCAGTGATAGTAGGAATAGTGACAACACGAGCATTGTCTTTCAGACACTTAAGTGCATCTAGCGCAGTATCGCCGCCAACCAGATCGATCAGTACATCCACATCGCTCAAACGCTCTGAAGCAGGAGCGAACTCATAGTTAATCGCGTGCGCGCCCAGCGTAGCCAAGTAATCTAAATTACGTTCGCTACAGGTGGTATACACTTCCGCTTTTGCTGCAACTGCAATCTGCACTGCGATATGCCCTACACCGCCAGCGCCGGCTAGAATCAACACTCGGTCACCCTCTTGAACTTGAGCTTTATTGATAGCTTGTGCCGCGGTTTGTCCGGCTAAAGGCAACGCTGCAGCCGCTTCAAGGGCGACAGAATTTGGAATGAGAGTAAGCTCCGATTCAGGGATACACACATACTGGCTGTAACCGCCACCACGCACTGGGAAACCGATAAAGCCTACGATCTCTTCGCCGACCTCAAACTTCTCCGCGCCTTCACCTAATCCTTCAACCGTGCCTGCGATATCATAGCCAGGAACCCAAGGAAGATTGTCTTTGTTCTCGGCGGCTGCCCAGCCAAGTCCAGCACGAGTTTTCACATCAATCGGATTGATCCCCGAATACGCCACTTTCACCAACACCTCTCCGGCCTGTGGCTGTGGGATTTCGATTTCCTGAAACGCTAAAACCTCTGCAGCACCAAACTCTGGAATCACGACCTGTTTACACTTCATTGCAGCTTCCTCTTACTGACTAAGACTTCATAGTAACGATTTCCATCCATGAGTCTAGATTATCTTTTCATCGTTCAGTAGCAAGTATGTAACAAATTCAATCACTTTAGCTAGCGACTATGTTCACCTTTAACATAAACAACGCAGCAAAAAGGGAAGCTTACGCTTCCCTTTTTAATAACAGCTTATCGCCAATGAATTAGCCAACGAGCGCTAACAAGATACCTGCTGCGACCGCAGAGCCCAGAACGCCAGCAACGTTTGGTCCCATTGCATGCATCAGTAGGAAGTTTTGTGGATTCGCTTGAAGACCAACCTTGTTCACAACACGCGCCGCCATCGGCACTGCAGAAACCCCTGCTGCGCCAATAAGTGGGTTAATGTCTTCTTTTGAGAACTTATTGAGGAGCTTCGCCATCATAACGCCTGCACCAGTACCAATACTGAATGCTACAGCGCCGAGTGCCAAGATACCTAGCGTTTCGAAGTTCAAGAACTCTTCAGCTTGAAGCTTCGAACCAACACCGAGACCTAAGAAAATAGTGACGATGTTGATAAGCTCATTTTGAGCCGTTTTTGAAAGGCGATCGACTACGCCTGCTTCACGCATCAAGTTGCCCAAACAGAACATACCGACAAGCGGTGTGGCTGATGGTAAGAACAAAATCGTCATCAGAAGCACAGCAAGTGGGAACAGAACTTTTTCCCCTTTGCTGACATGACGAAGCTGAGCCATCTTGATAGTACGCTCTTCTGGCGTCGTTAACGCTTTCATGATCGGTGGCTGAATGATCGGCACCAATGCCATGTAGCTGTAGGCCGCAACGGCAATTGCACCCAGCAAATCAGGAGAGAGACGACTTGCTAAGAAGATAGCTGTTGGACCATCAGCACCGCCGATGATAGCGATAGACGCCGCGTCCTGCATGGAGAACTCCATGCCCGGTACATAGTTCAGCAAAATTGCACCAAATAAGGTCGCAAAGATACCAAACTGCGCCGCTGCTCCTAGCCATAAGGTTTTCGGGTTGGCAATTAAGGCGCCAAAGTCCGTCATTGCCCCTACACCCATAAAGATAAGCAGAGGGAATACCCCTGACTCAATACCAATGTAGTAGACGTAGTAAAGCAAACCACCTGGCTCAGTAAAGCCAGCATTTGGAATGTTCGCTAGGATCGCACCAAAGCCGATAGGCAAAAGCAGCAAAGGTTCAAAACCCTTGCGGATCGCTAAGAACAGCAAGGTGCATCCGACCATGATCATGCAGATCTGGCCGAATTCAAAGTTAGCGATCCCTGTTTCTGACCATAAGGTCATCAATCCTTCCATGGTACTCCCTTACGCTAAGCTAACGAGAGGCGCGCCAACAACAACTGCGTCACCTTCTTTCACGTGTACATCTTGAACCACGCCACTTTGCGCTGCGCGAACTTCGGTTTCCATCTTCATTGCTTCTAGGATAAGTAGCACGTCACCCTCTTGAACCTGCGCACCAGAAGCAACGTTCACTTTGAAGATGTTTCCTGCAAGTGGCGCTGCTACCGCTTCAACATTGGTTGCTGCAGGTGCAGGAACTGCCGCTGCTGCCGGAGCTTGAGCGGGCGTTACAGACGTTAGCTCGCCTTTAGGGCCAACTTCAACATCATAAACCTGACCATCGACTTTCACGCTGTAGGCTTCGATACCTTGAGCTGATGTCGCAGGGGTCGCCGCTGGCGCAGCAGGTTTCGCTTCTTCTTTGCCTGGTGCTGGTTCAAATGCATCTGGGTTATGACGATTTTTCAGGAATTTAAGACCAACTTGTGGGAAAAGTGCGTAAGTAAGAACGTCGTCCACAGTGTCTTCAGCCAGAGAAATGCCATCCACTTTTGCTTTTTGTAGCAGGTCATCGGTGAGTGTGTGTAGCTCAGCTTCCAAAAGATCTGCTGGGCGACAAGTGATTGCTTCACCGCCATCCAGTACCTTAGCTTGTAGCTCAGCATTCACTTCTGCAGGTGCTTTGCCGTATTCGCCTTTGAGTACGCCCGCTGTTTCTTTGGTAATACTCTTGTAGCGCTCACCAGTAAGCACGTTGATCACCGCTTGAGTACCAACGATCTGAGAGGTAGGTGTGACGAGAGGGATGAAGCCCAGATCTTCACGTACGCGTGGGATCTCTTCTAGAACTTCATCAATGCGATCTGCCGCGCCTTGCTCTTTAAGCTGGCCTTCCATATTGGTAAGCATGCCGCCTGGTACCTGAGCAATCAGGATGCGTGAATCAACGCCCTTAAGCTGACCTTCCCATTTCGCATACTTCTTGCGAACTTCACGGAAATAAGCCGCAATCGGCTCTATTTGCTCAAGTTTCAGGTTGGTATCACGCTCAGTACCTTGCAGCATTGCTACCACAGTTTCCGTTGGCGTGTGACCGTAAGTTTGGCTCATTGAAGAGATTGCGGTATCTAGAATATCTATACCGGCTTCAACAGCTTTTACAGCCGTCGCGGTAGAGAGACCCGTTGTGGCATGGCAGTGCAGCGCTAACGGCACTTCACACGACGCTTTAATGCGTGAGATAAGCTCTTCCGCTTCGTATGGCTTAAGTAGGCCAGACATATCTTTAATACATAGCGAGTGACAGCCTAAATCTTCTAGGCGTTTAGCAAGGTCTACCCAAGTGTCGATGTTGTGAACTGGGCTTGTGGTGTACGACAGCGTACCCTGCGCATGCGCGCCCACATCAACCGCAGCTTTCACCGCTTTTTCGAAGTTACGAACGTCGTTCATCGCATCAAAGATACGGAACACATCCATGCCGTTAGCATGAGCACGCTCAACAAATTTCTCGACCACATCATCTGCGTAATGACGGTAGCCCAATAGATTTTGGCCACGGAGCAGCATTTGCATTGGCGTGTTCGGCATGGCTTTTTTCAGCTCACGCAAGCGCTCCCAAGGATCTTCACCCAGAAAACGAATACACGCGTCAAAGGTTGCTCCCCCCCACGTTTCCAAAGACCAGTAGCCAATTTTGTCGAGCTCAGCTGCGATCGGCAACATATCTTCGATACGCATACGCGTTGCAAACAGAGACTGGTGGGCGTCACGAAGTACCACGTCCGTGATAGCGAGTGGTTTAGACATGCTCATAAACTCCTTTTTAAACTTTTAACTCAATCTATTTAGCAGCCGACGTGCGGTATTGATGAACAGCAGCAGAAATTGCTGCAACCACATTCGGACTAACGCCATTTGAGGGGGATTGTTGTAATGTATTTTGAGTAGGAACTGCGATCGGCTCTGGTACTTCTTGTGGTACCAGTTTCGACATTAACCGAACGAGATAAACGAGGATTGTTAGGAAAACGAATACGACAACCATACCCGTAAGCATTAGGGTGGCTGCATCTCCTAGCAGGCTTCCAATATTAGTCATGTTGCGTCCTTTCTTTGTCATCCTGACAAGTTACTCAATCATTGTCTGTGGCGTCACTGCACACTGATTGACTGGCAATGGTCTTGCATCGATCCATTGCAAGAGGTCTAGGATTATCTCGATTGGTGAAATTTTGTCAATTTTGTTTAATCTAACACCGTCATTAAAACGTCATTCAAATGAAAAACTATGATGTGCACGACAATTTGCGGTGCATTTCAAGTTATGCAGAACTTCATACTATGACCTGACCTAAGGTTTCAACATAAACAAACTAAAGTTGAAAAACTGGGACACGCTTAAAATTACCGCAATTTTTCGTTTAAAAACATTACGTTGTAATAATAAGGTTATTGATATGATAAATTTTTGTTAATAAAAAACCCCGCCGAAGCGAGGTTTTTTTTAAGAATGGCGCGCTCGGAAGGATTCGAACCTTCGACCGCCTGGTTCGTAGCCAGGTACTCTATCCAGCTGAGCTACGAGCGCGCAACAAGTTTTCGCATTGTCAGGTGACGCTGCAGGGTATTACCCTAAGTCTCTATAAAGAAAGAAAATGGCGCGCTCGGAAGGATTCGAACCTTCGACCGCCTGGTTCGTAGCCAGGTACTCTATCCAGCTGAGCTACGAGCGCGCAACAGTTTTCGCATTGTCATATGACGCTGCAGGGCATTGCCCTTTTCTCTACAAAGTAGAATGAATGGCGCGCTCGGAAGGATTCGAACCTTCGACCGCCTGGTTCGTAGCCAGGTACTCTATCCAGCTGAGCTACGAGCGCGCAACAAATTTTCGTGTTGTCAGTTAACGATGCTTGGGCTTCCCCGTTTTTCTCCAAGAGATAAAGCTCTAAAAGAGAGAATGGCGCGCTCGGAAGGATTCGAACCTTCGACCGCCTGGTTCGTAGCCAGGTACTCTATCCAGCTGAGCTACGAGCGCGCAATAAGTTTTCGCATTGTCATTTGACGTTACAGGGCATTACCCTTGTTCTCTATAAGAGAACTTCCTCTCCCAAAGGGCACTCTCTACAAAAAAGAGAATGGCGCGCTCGGAAGGATTCGAACCTTCGACCGCCTGGTTCGTAGCCAGGTACTCTATCCAGCTGAGCTACGAGCGCGCAAGGATGTGAAGCATATCACATTTATTTTCTTTTTGAACAAAAAAATTGACTTAAACAGTCAATAAATGGCGGTGAGGGAGGGATTCGAACCCTCGATACGGCTATAAACCGTATACTCCCTTAGCAGGGGAGCGCCTTCAGCCTCTCGGCCACCTCACCGCATGTATTTCTTTCCGAAGAGAGAAATGGCGCGCTCGGAAGGATTCGAACCTTCGACCGCCTGGTTCGTAGCCAGGTACTCTATCCAGCTGAGCTACGAGCGCGCAATATGTTCAATAAGAACAGTGTCATACAACACAGTGCAAGAATGGCGGTGAGGGAGGGATTCGAACCCTCGATACGGCTATAAACCGTATACTCCCTTAGCAGGGGAGCGCCTTCAGCCTCTCGGCCACCTCACCGTCTTGCGGAGGCACATATTACGATTTACCAAAAATAAGTCAAACATTTTCTTGGCAAAAATAGGAAAAAACAGACTAAGCGTTGGCAATTTAACCAAACCACCATTTAATCGTAGCTTTCCTAAGCAAAATTCACCTTTGTGCCACTAGTTAATGGCGAATTTCACGCAACAAAAAGGCCAGCAATATGCCAGCCCTTTCGGTTAGAATTAGTAGTTGCCAGGTGCAACGTTACCATTTCCCTTTTCCGCTTGAATGCGCATGTAGATCTCTTCACGATGCACGGATACTTCTTTCGGAGCATTCACACCGATGCGAACTTGGTTGCCTTTTACACCCAATACAGTAACAGTGACTTCATCACCAATCATCAACGTTTCACCAACACGGCGAGTCAAAATCAGCATTCTTAGCTCCTTGAGTAGTCTCTAATTATCTTGCTACGAAACTTATTATCCAACAAAAGTTATATTTTCGTAAACTCTCTTATGAAAAGTATTTACCCCAAATGTACCTGTTTCACGTCTTCCACTACGGTGCCACTGGTGATAATGGTGTTATCATGCAGTACGACTGCCGCTTTGTCGATAGCTTCAGGCTCTATTACCAATGTAATTGAGTGTTTATCCTCACAAAAGTGTAGAACAGATATGTCTGAATGGTTGAGAAGTTGTTGATATTGTGACGCTTGCGCTATGGCCTCGACGCCAATCATAGTAATTAACGCGACGTCTTGTTCCGCAACGAGTTTATTTTCAATCACCAATTTAAGCTTGTCGGAACAATCTGACTTGAGCAAAAGCTGACTAAAGTGCTCATCGTGCAGCCATTCGGCTTCATCCACACCGAGCATTTCTTTCTGTTTGTCGACCACATCGACATGAGACTTAGCAATTTTGAGCAGGCGCATCTGCTTTCTCAATGCAACACCTTGAACCTGGGCTTTCGCTTGTTCGCCGACCACCAAAGTGCCCTGTCCTGACTCAAAGCTTGATAACACACGCAGCGGCACCTGATGTTGCCAAGCGTAACTCACGCAAGGGAGGTGCAATACTTTCGCTCCTTTGCGCGCCATTTCGTGCATAGTAGGAAAATCAATTTCTGGCCACTTTACCGCATTGGTGACGACCCGTGGGTCACAGCTGTAAACACCATCTACATCAGTATAAATCTGGCATTCTTCGGCATTGAGCACACCAGCTAAGGTTACTGCGGTGGTGTCAGAGCCACCGCGTCCAAGCGTGGTGATATCGCCAGATTCATTAACGCCCTGGAAGCCGGCAACTATGACGACTTTGTCTTGGTCTAGATACTGGTCAATAACAGAGGTGTCGACGTGACTAATCGTGGCATTGTTGTGGCGACTATTGGTAGTAATTTGCGCTTGTGCTCCAGTCAGCGATACTGCGGCATGCCCTAGCTTGTTTAAAGCCATAGAAAGCAATGCCATTGAGACTTGCTCTCCGGCCGCTAGAAGCACATCGAGTTCGCGCGCGTTCGGTACGCTATCGACCTGTTTCGCCAGATCCACCAAACGATTGGTTTCCCCTGACATTGCAGAGACAACGACAACGACCTGTTTGCCTGTTTGTTTTGCACGAATTACTTGCTCTGCAACGTTACCAATACGTTCAACAGAGCCAACAGAAGTTCCACCGAACTTTTGTACGATTAGTGGTCTTTTCACCAGTCTTCACCTTCCCAAGACAACGTGAGTTGTCAGATTTTGAAACTGCGACCATCAAGGTCGCTCCTTATAGATAGGCGACGCTATTTACCTCGCCTATTAAATTTATGTGCCGCTTTATAGTATGCAATTGATACACTGAATAAGTAGTGACCTAAAGCAACAATGCCCAATCAACTTACATTGATTGGGCATTTTCATTGTTGGTTCAGAGCGTTATAGACGTTCTTCTAACCAACCACGAATAGACTGCAGTGCTTCTGGCAGTGCATCGACATCGGTGCCGCCAGCTTGCGCCATATCAGGGCGACCGCCGCCTTTACCGCCTACTTGCTCAGCCACCATCTTAACAAGATCACCCGCTTTCACTTTGCCAGTTAGGTCTTTGGTCACACCTGCAATCAAACCAATCTTGCCATCAGCAACGTTTGCAATGAACGCAATACCGCTGCCCATTTGGTTTTTAGCGTTGTCCATCATAGTACGTAGGTTTTTGCTATCCGCACCTTCAAGTGCAGCAACCAGTACTTTAGTACCGCCGATCTCTTCGACTTTACCCATGATGTTGGCACTTTCTACCGCTGCTAGCTTATCTTTAAGCTGAGCAATCTCCTTTTCTAGAGATTTCGCTTTGCTTGCCGCATCGCCAAGTTTTGCTTCGTACTGTGCCGCTGTCGCTTCTAGCGCATCCAGAGCTACTTCACCTGTTACCGCTTCAATACGACGGATACCCGCAGCGATGCCACCTTCAGAAGTGATCTTGAATAGACCAATATCACCAGTGTTGCTTGCGTGGATACCACCACAAAGCTCCGTTGAGAACTCGCCCATAGACAGAACGCGAACTTCATCGTCGTACTTTTCACCAAACAGAGCCATCGCGCCTTTTGCTTTCGCAGACTCAATGTCCATAACGTTGGTTTCGATCACGTGGTTAGTACGGATCTGTGCGTTTACCAGGCGCTCAACTTGTTTGATTTCCGCTTTGGTCATCGCTTCAAGGTGAGAGAAGTCAAAACGTAGATTGTCAGGCTTCACTAGTGAGCCTTTCTGTGTCACGTGCTCGCCCAGAACCTGACGCAGTGCTGCGTGTAACAAGTGCGTTGCTGAGTGGTTTAGCGAGATAGCTGCGCGGCGCTCTGCATCTACAGTCGCGGCTACTTCATCGCCCTTAGCAAGTACGCCTTCAACCAGCTCACCGTGGTGTGCAATCGCGTTACCTAGCTTTTGAGTGTCTTCTACTTTAAATAGACCCGCTGATGTTTTCAGTACGCCAGCATCACCACATTGACCACCAGACTCTGCGTAGAACGGCGTCTGTTCAAGAACAACAATCGCTTTGTCGCCAGCAGACAGTGCTTCCACTTCATTGCCTTCAACAAACATTGCCGCCACTGTGCTGTTGCCTTCGGTGCCTGTGTAGCCACAGAACTCAGTGTCGGTATCAACTTTGATCGCAGCGTTGTAGTCTGTGCCAAATTGGCCAGCTTCACGCGCACGTTGACGCTGAGCTTCCATCGCCTTCTCAAACCCTTCTTCGTCGATAGCAAACTCACGTTCACGAGCTACATCGTTGGTCAGGTCAGCTGGGAAGCCGTAGGTATCATAAAGTTTGAATACGGTTTCGCCGTCTAGCACTTTCTCGTCACCAAGATTATCAAGCGCTTCCGTCAAGATTGTCATACCACGTTCAAGAGTACGACCGAAGTTCTCTTCTTCGATACGCAGTATTTTTTCCACAACTGCTTGTTGCTTCTTAAGCTCCTCACCTGCCGTACCCATTACTGATGCTAGGGTGCCAACCAGTTTGTAGAAGAAGGCACCTTGTGCGCCAAGCTTGTTACCGTGACGAACTGCACGACGGATAATACGACGAAGCACGTAGCCACGGCCTTCGTTTGATGGCATTACGCCGTCAACGATTAGGAATGAACACGAACGAATGTGGTCGGCAATCACGCGCAGTGATTGGTTAGAAAGGTCTTCGTAGCCGATCACTTCTGCTGCTGCTTTGATTAGCGTTTGGAACACATCGATTTCGTAGTTTGAGTGAACGCCCTGCATGATTGCAGAGATACGCTCGATACCCATACCCGTATCTACCGATGGTTTTGGTAGCGGTTCCATAGTACCGTCGGCGTGACGGTTGAACTGCATAAATACGTTGTTCCAGATCTCGATGAAACGGTCACCGTCTTCTTCCGGCGTACCAGGACGACCGCCCCAAATATGCTCACCGTGATCGTAGAAAATTTCTGTACATGGACCACAAGGGCCAGTGTCACCCATCTGCCAGAAGTTGTCTGACTCGTATGGCTTACCGCCTTTTTTGTCGCCAATGCGAATAATACGGTCTGCAGGAACACCAACTTGCTTGTTCCAAATCTCGAATGCTTCGTCGTCAGTTTCATAAACCGTAACCAGCAGGCGATCTTTAGGCAGTTTTAGCGTCTCAGTTAGGAATTCCCAAGCAAAGCTGATGGCATCTTCTTTGAAGTAATCACCAAAGCTGAAGTTACCCAGCATCTCAAAGAAAGTGTGGTGACGAGCAGTGAAGCCAACGTTCTCAAGGTCGTTGTGCTTACCACCAGCGCGAACACAACGCTGGGCCGTAGTGGCACGAGTGTAGTTACGCTTCTCTAGGCCAAGGAAACAGTCTTTAAACTGGTTCATACCGGCGTTAGTGAAAAGCAGAGTTGGGTCATCGTGTGGAACCAACGATGAACTGTCTACGATTTGGTGCCCTTTGCTCTCAAAGAACTTAAGGAACGCGTTGCGAACCTCGTCTGTGCTCATGTACATGCAGCTCTTCCTGAAATAATTCGAGTTAGATTTTGGGGACATATTGTAACCCCATGAGTAAGGATTCGCCTAGTCTTCTGGTAAAAAAGGCATTAAAGGTAAGGAAATGACACTTTATTCAAGTGAGGACAAGCAGTTGCAGGCACTCCCGCATGGCATTTATTCAGTTTCTAGTGAGTCCAGCGCGTAGTTTATCTGCTCAAAAGAGAAGCCTCTGTACTGTAAAAATCGCACTTGCTTGGCGTACTCTTTAGGATCGCTCGCCTTTCCGTGACGGAACTTTTTCTCGGCCGTGGTTTTAGCCAACTCAAACCAATCGACTTGTTCTTCCATCATGGCCTCATTGACCACAGACTCTGCGACACGTTTTTGATTCAGCTCCTGACGAATACGGCGCTCGCCATGACCTTTATAGATATGTTGACGCACTTGGCTTTTCGCAAAGCGCAGATCATCGAGGTAACGATAAGACTTACACAATTCAATCGCAGCCTCGACCTCTGACTCTTCATAACCTTTGAAGCTAAGCTTTTGATACAGCTCATACTCACCATGATCACGACGACTAAGCAATTGAATAGCGGTCTCGTTAGCTGACAGCGTCGGTGGCTTTCGTTGATACATATAGACTAGTGGTTTGGTAGGGAAAACAGATACAACAAAGCCCCGCAGTGCAGGGCTTTGTTTAATTCAGATGAAGATTTATAGCTCTTCTGCCGGCGCTTCACCAGTTTCCGCTTCTTCAGGAAGTGCAGGTGTTAAAAGCAGTTCACGCAGCTTGCTATCAATCGCTTGCGCCGCTTCTGGGTTCTCACGAAGGAACTTACACGCGTTTGCTTTACCTTGGCCAATCTTGTCGCCATTGTAGCTGTACCAAGCGCCCGCTTTCTCAACCAACTTGTGCTTAACGCCTAGGTCAACCAGTTCGCCGTAACGGTTGAAGCCTTGACCGTATAGAATTTGCGTTTCCGCTTGCTTAAATGGCGCTGCGATCTTGTTCTTAACCACTTTAATGCGAGTTTCGTTACCCACCACTTCGTCGCCTTCTTTGATAGAGCCAGTACGGCGGATATCAAGACGAACAGACGCGTAGAATTTAAGTGCGTTACCACCCGTAGTCGTTTCTGGGTTACCGAACATAACACCAATCTTCATACGAATTTGGTTAATGAAGATACACATACAGTTAGACTGCTTTAGGTTACCTGTAAGCTTACGCATCGCTTGAGAAAGCATACGAGCTTGCAGCCCCATGTGGCTATCGCCCATCTCACCTTCGATTTCCGCTTTTGGTGTCAGTGCTGCAACCGAGTCGATAACCATTACGTCAATCGCGCCAGAACGTGCCAGTGCGTCACAGATTTCAAGTGCTTGTTCACCTGTATCTGGCTGAGACACAAGTAGCGCGTCGATATCAACACCTAGCTTCTTCGCATAAACAGGGTCTAGCGCGTGCTCAGCATCGATAAACGCACAGGTTTTACCTGCTTTTTGAGCAGCTGCAATACACTCAAGAGTAAGCGTTGTTTTACCTGATGACTCTGGGCCGTAGATCTCAACGATACGACCCATTGGCAGACCACCAGCGCCCAGCGCGATATCAAGAGAAAGTGAGCCGGTTGAAATGGTTTCAACGTCCATGGTACGGTTATCACCAAGGCGCATAATTGAGCCTTTACCAAATTGCTTTTCAATCTGACCTAATGCAGCGGCTAACGCCTTCTGTTTATTCTCGTCCATTACTTTCTCCACAACTATCCTTTACGGATATACGCTTTAGGCAACTTACATGCTTGAGCTGTTTTAATCAGGTGAGCAGCGTGTTCAATACGCTGCAAGATGTGTTTCATTATACTGTTGATTCATACAGTGTCCATACCTGTATGAAGATTTTTTTGTGACCTTGATGTGAGTTCCAAAAGAGTCTTTTAAATTCCATACGTTTAGCAAAAAACCAAGATTAATATAAACACTTGGTGTGACTAGCTAAATGGCTCTTCGTCGGTCATATGCTCAAGCAAGGTTGTTAAGGCATGGCAAACCGCTTTCGTGCGAACCTCAGAGCGATCGCCGGCAAACAAACACGTCTCTACTTTTTGCCAACCTAATGACGATGCCCAAGCAAAACAAACAGTGCCCACAGGTTTATCTTCGCTGCCCCCTCCAGGGCCCGCGATTCCACTAATGGCTACACTCAGTGTGCCATTCGAGTGACGCAGTGCGCCTAGCGCCATTTCCACAACCACGGCCTCACTGACCGCGCCAAATTGACCGAGCGTTTTTGAACGCACACCAAGCATTTCCATTTTGGCATCGTTACTGTAGGTAATAAACGCACGATCAAACCAAGTCGAGCTACCCGCAATATCCGTGATAGCAGTGGCAACGCCACCGCCTGTGCATGACTCGGCTGTAACGAGTATCTGGTCGCCTTGTTGTAATAGCTGACCCAATTGTGTACTTAACTCAGTTAGGTTTTGCATTTCCCCTACTCCTCGCCTCAAACTGAGGCTAACTGTGATGTGGCATCATGTTAACGAGCATCATTGAAGACTCTACCCTTTTCGCCCTCGCTGCTTTGACGTATCCTAGGCGGCAACGAAAACCAGTAGCAAAGAAGTGACAGTGAAAGCGGAACAAAAACACACACCAATGATGCAGCAGTATCTGAAGCTAAAAGCCGAAAACCCAGATATTTTGCTGTTTTATCGAATGGGCGACTTTTACGAGCTGTTTTACGATGACGCCAAGCGCGCATCGCAACTGCTTGATATCTCGCTAACCAAACGTGGTGCCTCCGCGGGTGAACCCATTCCAATGGCGGGTGTCCCTTTTCATGCTGTCGAAGGTTATCTTGCCAAACTGGTGCAGCTTGGTGAATCGGTCGCGATTTGCGAACAGGTAGGCGATCCAGCGACCAGCAAAGGGCCGGTAGAGAGACGAGTTGTTCGTATCGTGACACCGGGTACCGTCTCTGACGAAGCTCTACTATCAGAACGACTCGATAACCTGATTGCCGCAATCTATCACCAAAACGGTAAATTTGGCTATGCCACTCTAGACATTACCTCTGGTCGTTTTCAACTTTGTGAACCTCGTAGTGAAGAAGCGATGCTGGCCGAACTGCAACGCACGGCGCCAAAAGAGCTTTTGTTCCCGGAAGACTTTAAACCGGTGGACATTATGGCCAATCGCAATGGCAACCGCCGCCGCCCGGTATGGGAATTTGAAATCGATACCGCAAGACAGCAGCTGAACCAACAATTTGGCACCAAAGATCTTGTCGGCTTTGGTGTAGAGCAGTGTGAACTTGGGCTTTGTGCTGCTGGCTGTTTGATCCAGTACGTCAAAGACACCCAAAGAACCGCTCTGCCTCACATTCGATCGCTGACGTTAGACAGCCAAGATCAATCCGTGATCCTAGACGCCGCAACAAGACGCAATCTAGAGCTCACGCAAAACCTCTCTGGCGGTCATGACAATACGCTCGCTGAAGTGCTCGATCATACTGCAACGGCCATGGGTAGTCGTATGCTTAAGCGCTGGATCCACCAGCCAATGCGCTGCCAAAAAACGCTGAACTACCGCCTAGATGCGATCTCCGAGATAAAGCAAGACGCCCTTTACGCAGAGCTAGCGCCAACGCTCAAACAGATCGGCGATATTGAACGCATCTTAGCGAGACTGGCACTGCGCTCCGCAAGACCGCGTGACATGGCACGTCTTCGCAGCGCACTGCAGCAATTGCCTGAATTGGCGCTGAGCCTAGAGACCGTCGTTCACCCATACCTCAAGCAGCTCGCTGAATTCTCTGCGCCAATGGACGCAATGGCCGATCTGCTTGAGCGCGCCATCAAAGACAACCCACCTGTTGTGATTCGTGACGGGGGCGTGATTGCCGATGGTTACAATGCAGAGCTAGACGAGTGGCGCGATCTTGCCAACGGCGCAACCGCATACCTAGACAAGCTTGAACACGATGAGCGTGACCGTCACGGCATCGACACCCTTAAGGTAGGCTTCAACAATGTCCACGGTTTTTATATCCAAGTAAGCCGTGGTCAAAGCCACCTTGTGCCGCCGCACTACGTTCGTCGTCAAACGTTGAAAAATGCCGAGCGCTACATTATCCCAGAGCTTAAAGAGCACGAAGATAAGGTATTGAACTCAAAATCAAAAGCGCTCGCCATAGAGAAGAAACTCTGGGAAGAGCTGTTTGATTTGCTATTGCCAAGTCTAGAACAGCTCCAAAACCTAGCGTCCGCTTTGTCGCAGCTCGATGTACTGCAAAACTTAGCTGAGCGAGCAGAAAGTCTAGATTATTGCCGACCAACCTTAACCGAAAAAGCGGGCATTCAGATTCAGTCAGGTCGTCACCCAGTGGTCGAGCAAGTAATGGATGAACCGTTTATTGCCAATCCAATAGCGCTCAACCCAGAGCGTAAGATGCTGATCGTTACCGGTCCAAACATGGGTGGTAAATCAACCTATATGCGCCAAACCGCACTCATCGCGCTAATGGCACACATCGGCTGCTATGTGCCTGCGGAATCGGCTGAAATCGGTTCATTGGATCGTATCTTTACTCGTATTGGCGCCTCTGATGATCTTGCCTCTGGCCGCTCGACCTTCATGGTTGAGATGACAGAAACCGCCAATATTTTGCACAATGCTACTCAAAATAGCTTAGTGCTCATGGATGAGATTGGTCGCGGCACCAGTACCTACGATGGCCTGTCGCTCGCTTGGGCAAGTGCTGAGTGGCTGGCAACCAAAGTTGGCGCGATGACTCTATTTGCAACGCACTATTTTGAGCTAACAGAAATGCCAAATCAGTTACCGAACCTTGCTAATGTCCATTTGGATGCGGTTGAGCATGGTGACTCGATTGCCTTTATGCATGCGGTACAAGAAGGCGCTGCTAGCAAATCTTACGGCCTTGCGGTTGCGGGTCTTGCGGGCGTGCCAAAGGCGGTGATTAAAAACGCGCGCCAGAAGCTGACACAACTTGAGCAGATTGGTCAGAATCCCTCGCGTGCAGAATCGCAGCAGGTGGATATTGCCAATCAGCTGAGTTTGATCCCTGAACCTAGTGAAGTGGAAGAAGCGTTGGCGCAGATTAATCCGGATGATTTAACGCCGCGTCAGGCGTTGGAAGAGTTGTATCGCTTGAAGCAGTTGCTTTAGTTTTTAAGTCAAAAGCTTACCCCTCCTAGCCTCCCCTTATAAAGGGGAGGAACGAAGCCTCGCTGCGCATCGCCTAGTTATTAGAGAGCTACATGAGTGACACAGAGTTGTTCGCTGAGTGCTACGTCGAACTCTTGTCGTTGGCCATCGAGTTCTACGGCTAGGTTGTAGAGATCCTCTTTATTCGGGTGTTCTGGGTCTGCGTATTTAGGTGCTTCTATCTGAAACAGCGCGGATGCCTGATTAGCGCGAACGTCTATCGGCAAAAAGTAGGTCATACCATCAAACTTAACCGATGCCGAGACAAGGCCTGCACGAAACGTTTGATAATATAAGTCGACTTTGAATTCACAGCCGCCACCGTGGTGCCAGATCTGCTCCATAGCCACATGCTCAAGACGTACGTGAGGTATGAACTGCAAATAAGGTATTTGCCAAACGCCCATGCGATCTTCGCCGCGGGGCTTTTCTTGGACAAGTGAACATGTTGGTGCGCTGTCCATCTCCATTAGCAGGTCATCTTCATCATACTCAAGAAATAGGATCTCGACTCGATTTGGGCCTTGTTGAAGATGGGCTCGGATCTCTTTGCGATAACTCGTCTCGCTGCCATCACAATCAATGACTGCACGTCCGTTTATTCGCACTTCTGCATAGTAATCAACACCACCAATGACCAGATCTACCGCTGGGTTCGCCAACTCAGCATCTGTGAGTTCAAAGTCGTGCATTAAGTGCCACTCTTGGTCACGAATCGCTTGCTCCGATAAGCTTTCAGGGAGTACTTGGCTCAGTGCACCAGGTAACGTCAGATCATCTTGAGGGATGGAGAGATCGGTAAGGGGGGAGAGTTGCCAAAGACCGGCGAGATTCATCTTCATTGATTATATTGACCTAGATCATGTTAGGCGAAGTATAATCAAATCGAATTTGGAAAGATAGCAAGATCAAAAAAGGTCAGCGCAGCTGACCTTTTCATCAAGACTTATTCGTCTTCATCATCCTCTTCAGGGTAAAGCGCATCTTCGCCCTCGTAATACGTACCCCAGCCATCGTAGATGATGTCGTATTTCTCTGCCAATTGAACCAGCTTTTCAACCTGAGCATCAATTTGCTCAGCGTTTAGTGTTGATTCCATTGTCGCATCACAACAAAGTAGCTTATTGCCATCTTCGTCTTCAGTTTCTTCTGCTTCTAAAACCTCGAAGCCCATCTTGAACGCTTCAACAACGGCTTTCTCTAGACGATCAAAGTCTTCTGCGAACAGGTGGTGCTCGATCTCGTAAAGAGCTTCTGGATCACTTCCATCTTCAATTAGCGCTTGAATGATATCGCGAGTTTCTTCCTTTTGAAATTCGATCAGTTCTTCAACGGACATATACTCATCTTGTTGAGACATAAAGTGCTCCAGCTATAAATAGGTTAACGGCATGAATAATACGAGAAGTCGCCGGAGATCGAAAGATCAAAACGAGATCTTTGCTGACTATTTTTCGAAATCGCATCGGTGACAAAGTATGATCAAGATCACATATACATAAATTTAACATTTTCATGACCGAAGACTTCCCTCTTTTTAGGTGTATTGATTGTGGGCGCAGAGCTCAGCTTAAATAGCCGAAAATTTATAGATAAAGCATGCATATCCGCCAGAGCGTCAAACACTGCCCAGCTTTTTGTTTTATTCATTAATCAATCATAAATCCATCGCAGAATGGTTATTTATTCAAATGAAAAACATGAGTATTGAGGAGGGGTGAGCATAAAACACTGCATATCCAAGCATTCATCCTCCCATGTAAATAGCCAAAAAACCGCCATCTTTGTCTGTATTGAAACCATCAATCAATCAATTTAACTGCAAAGCAATCGGTTACCAGTGATATTTACTGGTTATTAAACTTGCATCTTGATAACAAGCTTGTCATAAATAGCGGCAGATCAAGCTGAAAGGAATCGTAATGAGTAAGTTGTATGTCGGCTCGGAAGTCGGTCAATTACGACGCGTTTTGCTAAACCGTCCAGAAAGAGCCCTAACCCACCTCACCCCATCTAACTGTCATGAGCTATTGTTCGATGACGTACTGGCAGTTGAAGCGGCCGGCGAAGAGCACGATGCTTTTGCAAGCACATTGCGCAGCCAAGACGTCGAGGTTTTGTTGCTTCATGACTTGCTAGTAGAAACCCTCGCAGTAGACGATGCCAGAACCTGGCTACTCGATACGCAAATCTCTGATTTTCGCTACGGACCTATTTTTGCCAGCGAGCTGCGTCAATATTTAGCGCAAATGGACAACGAGCATTTAGCGACTGTGCTGCTTGGTGGACTTGCCTACTCTGAGCTGCCAATCAAAACACCTTCGATATTGCAAAAGATGAGCAGGCCGCTCGACTTTGTCATCGAGCCTTTACCAAACCATCTCTTCACTCGTGATACCTCTTGCTGGGTGTATGGTGGCGTCTCGTTAAACCCGATGATGAAGGCGGCTCGTCAACGCGAAACCAATCACCTTCGAGCTATCTACCGCTGGCATCCTACATTTGCAGGACAAGATTTCATCAAATACTTTGGTGATGAAGACCTCCATTACGACAACGCCAACATTGAAGGCGGAGACGTACTCGTCATTGGTAAAGGGGCGGTGCTGATCGGTATCTCTGAGCGTACTACACCGCAAGGCGTGGAAAATTTGGCAGCCAGTTTGTTCAAATCAGGGCAAGCAAGCCAAGTCATTGCCATCGACCTACCTAAGCATCGCTCATGCATGCACCTAGATACAGTCATGACCCACATGGATGTCGACACCTTCTCAGTCTATCCAGAAATCATCAATGACAAGCTCGATACTTGGCGTTTAACCCCATCGAATAACGGTCAAATGCAAGTTGAGAAGCTACCAAACTATCTCAAAGCACTCGAAAGCGCACTGGATGTCGATCAGCTTAAGATCATAACCACCGGCGGCGATAACTACGAAGCCGAGCGAGAGCAATGGAACGACGCCAACAATGTGCTGACAGTTAAACCTGGCGTTGTCATTGGCTATGAACGCAACGTTTACACCAATGAGAAATACGACAAAGCCGGCATTCAAGTGTTGACCATTCCAGGGAACGAACTTGGTCGTGGTCGTGGCGGTGCTCGCTGTATGAGTTGTCCAATAGAACGTGATGGCATTTAAACATAACTATTTACAAAAGCCCCAAATAAGGGGCTTTTTTTGCGCTTAAACAAAATAATTATTCACAAAATAAGAATTTGTATGTATAAATAGAATCAACAATTAACACAGAGGTACGGACCATGGCTTACAACATACGGAACAGGAACTTTCTCAAGCTTCTCGACTTCACACCAAAAGAAATTCAGTTTTTGCTCGATATGTCCAAAGAGCTCAAATCGGCAAAATACGCTGGCACAGAACAGAAAAACTTGGTTGGCAAAAACATTGCGCTTATCTTCGAAAAAGCATCGACCCGTACCCGATGTGCTTTTGAGGTAGCAGCCTTTGATCAAGGTGCACAAGTTTCTTATATCGGCCCTTCTGGCTCGCAAATTGGTCACAAGGAATCGATGAAAGATACAGCGCGTGTGTTAGGCCGTATGTACGATGGCATTGAGTATCGCGGCTTTGGTCAGGCGATTGTCGAGGAATTAGGTGCACATGCCGGCGTTCCTGTATGGAACGGTCTTACCGATGAGTTCCACCCAACTCAAATCCTAGCTGACTTCCTAACCATGCTTGAGCACGGCAAAGGCAAACAGCTGCACCAAATCAAGTTTGCTTACTTAGGTGACGCGCGCAATAACATGGGCAATTCACTTATGGTAGGCGCAGCCAAAATGGGCATGGACATTCGCTTGGTGGCACCAAAAGCATTTTGGCCAGAACAGAGCTTAGTCGATGAATGTCAGACCATTGCGCACACAACGGGCGCGACCATCACCCTAACTGAGGATGTACAAGCCGGCGTTAAAGATTGTGACTTCCTATATACCGACGTTTGGGTATCGATGGGCGAATCTGCCGAGGCATGGGAAGAGCGAATCGCTCTAATGAAACCTTATCAAGT
Source organism: Vibrio wakamikoensis (assembly GCF_050337275.1). Taxonomy (NCBI): domain Bacteria; kingdom Pseudomonadati; phylum Pseudomonadota; class Gammaproteobacteria; order Vibrionales; family Vibrionaceae; genus Vibrio; species Vibrio wakamikoensis. The sequence goes on from NZ_JAKJST010000038.1 coordinate 26,893, forward strand.
TAATATGGCGATGATCGAAGCAACAGGGAATAAAAACGTGAAATTTATGCACTGTTTGCCCGCTTTCCACGATGACCAGACGACTATAGGCAAAGAAATTGCGGATAAATATGGACTCAACGGCCTTGAAGTGACCAATGATGTGTTTGAGTCTGAATATTCAATCGTTTTTGATGAAGCTGAGAACCGTATGCATACTATCAAAGCGGTCATGGTGGCCACTTTAGGCAGCTAACAAAGTTGGCAATAATTGACGCTAAATGTTTGATGTAATCGCTTGCGCTCGCAAATTTTGGGCGTATAATTCTCGGCAATTTGTCTGGGGAACGATTAATGGCGCAAGCGAGTTTGACATCACTACACACTCTCGATAAGCAATTTGCTTATCACGCACCGTTATTATTTCCTATCGAATTCTAAGCCTCCCAATATGGGGGGCTTTTTTATGGTCGTTAATCTCTAATTCACTTAGAGAAAGTATCTGGTCTGGTTGTAACTATAGGGAAGATAAACATGGCGAATACGCTCTATCAAAAGCACATTATCTCGATTCCGGAACTGTCACGTGAGGAGCTAGAACTCATTGTGAAAACCGCGGGTCATCTAAAATCCAACCCTCAACCTGAGTTAATCAAGAATAAAGTCGTGGCAAGCTGCTTCTTCGAGCCATCGACACGTACCCGACTTTCTTTCGAAACGGCTATCCAACGCATCGGCGGTGATGTGATTGGTTTTGACAGTGGCGGTAACACTTCGCTGGCGAAAAAAGGCGAGACACTGGCAGACTCTGTACAGGTCATCTCTTCATACGTTGATGCCTTCGTCATGCGCCATCCACAAGAAGGCGCAGCGCGTCTAGCTTCTGAGTTCTCTAACGGCGTGCCGGTTATCAATGCTGGAGACGGTGCAAACCAGCACCCAACACAAACCCTGCTTGACCTGTACTCTATTTATGAGACGCAAGGTCGTTTAGATGATATCAACGTTGCATTTGTGGGCGACCTAAAATACGGCCGCACGGTTCACTCATTGACCCAAGCGCTGGCGAAATTCGATAACGTACGCTTCTTCTTCATCGCACCAGAGGCGCTAGCGATGCCAGATTACATCTGTGAAGAGCTAGAAGAAGCCGGCATTCAATTTAGCCTGCACACAGACATCGACAGCGTTGTACCTGAACTTGATGTCCTTTACATGACACGTGTACAGAAAGAGCGTTTTGACGAATCTGAGTACGCGCACATTAAGTCGGCGTATATCCTGTCTGCAGAGACACTGAAAGATGCACGCGACAATCTTAAAGTCCTACACCCACTGCCTCGTGTGGATGAAATCACCGTAGACGTTGATAAAACGCCTTACGCGTATTACTTCCAACAAGCAGAAAACGGTGTGTACGCTCGTGAAGCATTGCTTGCCCTTGTTCTTAACGAAGCACTTTAAGGAGAGATTGTCATGGCTAAAGAAACCCAATTGCAAGTTGAAGCGATCAAAAACGGCACCGTTATTGACCACATCCCAGCAAACATTGGCATCAAAGTGCTGAAACTGTTTGCGATGGATGAATCAAAGCAGCGCGTGACTATCGGCCTGAACTTGCCGTCATCAGCACTAGGCAGCAAAGATCTGCTAAAGATTGAAAACGTGTTTATCACGGAAGAGCAAGCGAACAAGCTAGCACTGTACGCACCACATGCCACAGTGAACCAGATTGAAAACTACGAAGTGTGCAAAAAGCTGGCGTTAGAGCTACCAGAAACCATCACCGGTGTTTTTGAATGTCCGAACAGCAACTGCATTACGCACAACGAGCCAGTAGACAGCAGCTTCAAGGTATTCGAAAAGCACGAAGACATCCGTTTGAAGTGTAAATATTGCGAAAAAGTTTACTCTCGCGAGATCGTGACTGAGCGCTAGAATTAATCACAAGTCAATAGTCATTCAAGCCTACAATATTTCTCATTGTTGTAGGCTTGATTTTTATTTGTCCTAGAGGCAGTCTTAAGCTCTTACTAATCCCATCATAATGGATACAACGATGACAAAAGTACTTCATACAGAGTCTGCACCAGCAGCAATTGGCCCTTACGTTCAAGGTGTTGATCTAGGCAACATGGTACTGACTTCAGGCCAAATTCCAGTGAACCCTCAAACAGGTGAAGTGTCAGAAGACATTTCTGAGCAAGCACGTCAGTCTCTAGACAACGTGAAAGCTGTAGTTGAAGCATCTGGCCTGACTGTTTCAGACATCGTAAAAATGACGGTATTCGTTAAAGACCTTAACGACTTTGGTACTGTGAACGAGGTGTACGGCAAGTTCTTCGATGAGCACAATGTAGCGAATTACCCAGCACGCTCTTGTGTTGAAGTTGCGCGTCTTCCAAAAGATGTGAAAATTGAAATTGAAGCGATCGCGGTTCGCAAATAATCGCTTCGGTTGAAGAGAAAAAGGGTTGCCATTGGCAACCCTTTTTTAGTTATTTCTTCGCGTTAAGCTCGGCGACTTCGGCGTCTAGCTCAGCGAGCTTCTCTATCATTTGTTCGCGACAAACATTCGCCAGTTTGCGCACATCTTCTTTGCCGTAGCCTTCAATAGAGATAGGTGGCAACATCTCAATGATGATATGACCATTATCCCACTTATTCAGCTTTAAATGGCTTGTGCTACTGCATACGATAGGAATGATTGGCACCTCTGCGCCAATAGCTGCGTGGAAAGCGCCTGTCTTGAACGGAAGCATACCGCGACCGCGAGAGCGCGTTCCTTCAGGAAACATCCATACAGATAGATTGCTCTTTTTTATGCTATCCACAACTTGATCGATCGTGCCTTTCGCTTTGCTGCGATTGGCACGGTCAATCAAAATATTACCCGTTAGGTAGTACAGCTGACCGAAAAGCGGCATCCACAATAAGCTCTTCTTACCTACCGTCACCACGTTCGGCGTCACCGCTGAAGAAACTGTGAACAAATCCCAGTTATTCTGGTGGTTGGCAATATAGATGTGCTGGCCACGTTTGTACGCGTCTTCTGGAAGGCGCAGATCGAGCTTCACGCCAAGGATCTTCGACATAGCGCCAAAGTAGCGGCCAAAGGTAAACACATGTTTTGGATTTCTTGGGCTGAGCAGGCAATAGCCACAGCCAAATACAAACATCACAACGGCGAAAATAGCCACTGCAATGCAGCGAAGTAAAGCAACCATTTTGTTCTCCGACAATGGCTTCAAAAAAAAGCCGAAACCCTTGGATTTCGGCTAATTGAATCTTAAATGTTGTTATTCATCGCCCGCGACACGGGTAATGTTGGCACCCAGCGCTGACAATTTGTCTTCAATGCGCTCATAGCCGCGATCGATGTGATAGATGCGGTCAACAATGGTCTCGCCTTGTGCAATACAACCTGCAATAACCAAACTCGCTGAAGCACGAAGGTCGGTTGCCATCACTTGAGCACCGCTCAGTGATTCCACATCACCACAGATAACCGTGTTACCTTCAATTTCCGCTTTTGCCCCCATACGCATTAGCTCAGGCACATGCATAAAGCGATTTTCGAAGATAGTTTCCGTGATCACGCCGCCGCCTTTCGCCATCATATTCAATAGCGTAAACTGCGCTTGCATGTCCGTTGGGAAGCCAGGGTGAGGCGCAGTGCGAATCGATACAGCTTTGAGCTCACGACCCGTCATATCCAATGAGATCCAATCATCGCCAGTCTCAACGTTAGCACCCGCTTCTTCAAGCTTAGCCAGTACCGCCTCAAGCAGATGTGCACTGGTATTGCGGCAAACCACTTTACCGCCAGATACTGCTGCAGCGACCAAGAAGGTACCCGTTTCGATACGGTCTGCAACCACGGTGTGCTTACCACCAGAAAGACGCTCAACACCTTCGATAGTGATGGTATCTGTACCCGCGCCAGTCACTTTGGCACCAAGCTTATTCAGGAAGTCTGCGGTATCAAAAATCTCAGGCTCGCGCGCTGCGTTATCAAGCACGGTCGTACCTTCAGCAAGCGTTGCAGCACACATGACTGTGATGGTTGCGCCAACACTGACTTTATCCATCACGATATGCGCGCCTTTTAGGCGACCATCGACTTCCGCTTTCACATAACCATCTTCAAGCGTGATGGTCGCGCCTAGCTGCTCTAGACCGTGAATATGAAGGTCCACTGGGCGGGCACCAATCGCACAACCGCCAGGCAGTGATACTTGACCTTTACCAAAGCGAGCGACAAGCGGGCCAAGAGCCCAAATAGATGCACGCATGGTTTTCACCAAGTCATAAGGTGCACATAGCTCATTGATTTCGCTACCATCAACGTGAACAGAACCGTTACGATGCACTTTAGCACCTAGGCGGCTCAGTAGCTTCATCGTCGTATCAATATCGCGAAGATGAGGGACGTTGGCGACTTCAACCGGCTCTTCAGCCAGAATAGAAGCAAATAAAATTGGCAGTGCTGCGTTCTTAGCACCAGAGATCGACACTTCGCCACTCAGCGGCGTGTTCGATCCAATAACTCGAAACTTATCCATTAATAAACCTTAAAGAGACATCAGCTTTTTATCACGAGCCCACTCTTCTGGAGTATAGGCTTTAATTGATACTGCGTGGATGTCATTACGCTGAATGTATTCCATCAGCGGAGCGTAAATCGTCTGCTGTTTTTTAACTCGGCTCATGCCTTCAAATTGAGCATCTACCGCGATGACTTCATAGTGGCTACCTTCGCCTTTGACGATAAGCTCTTCTAGGTTCAACGCGCTTTGTAATAGTTCCTGTACTTTTGTGCTATCCACAAGATACTCCTAAATGTGTTTCTCTATGACTGATTCAACGTTGTATAGCTGAAACAGTATGTTCAGCTCATCGGGCACGAAGCTGAGCATTATATGACACTTTCGATTTTTTGCATGCTCTAATAAGTGGATTAACATCACCAATCCGGCAGAATCGAAGCGCTCGACCTGTTCTAACGTCAAATTCATCTCTGGCTGAGTGAAGTTAATGCGTTGAACATCACGCCAAAGTGCCGGCACAGTATCGCGGCTTATATTACCCACCAGTGCCAAGCTTGTGTCAGTACGCTGTTCTAATTTTGCTTCCATTACTTCCCGCTGCCCTCAAAACGGATTGGCGCTTTCGCCAACTGTTCAAGCTCATCAGCAACCGAAAGGATGCCCTCTTGACGGATCTTGGTGTTCCATTCCGATTGCTTACTGGAGAGCAGACTGATGCCTTCGGCAATCATATCAAACGCTTTCCATTCACCGGTTTTCTTATCCTTACGGAGTTTGAACTCAAGATTAATGTTCGGTCGCGGCGAGTCCATGATGGTCACTTTTACGCCGATAATAGACGTCTTGTCGTCGATTTTGGGTTCAGGACCAAATTTCACCTCCTGACCAGTATATTGCGTCAGTACTTGTGCGTAAGAGGTAGCCAAATAAGCTCGAAAGGCATTGATGAACTCCATCACGTCTTCACGTTTAGCCCCTTTTAAATTGGGGCCCAGTAGTTTGAGTGCCGCATAGCGATAATTCACATGTGGCATCAGTTCTTCTTCTACAACCACTTTCAAGTGTTCAGGATCGCCCTTGATGGTGTCCTGCTCCGCACTAAGGCGCGAGAAAGCTTGATCCGAGACCTTGATAATCATGTCATAAGGCTTGGTCGCATCAATTGTATCTGCCATTGCATTGGCTGAGAGCAATATTGCCACTATCAGCGCCGAACACATTTCAAACCATCGCTTCAACATCCCTTACTCCTTGCTGCTCTCATCCGAACCACCGATGCTATACAGCACTTGGCCAATCATATCTTCTAGCACCAATGCCGATTTCGTGTCTTCGATTCGGTCACCATCCGCTAAGTAGCCTTCATCATCAAAAACAAAGCCTGGTACCAGTCCAATATACTGCTCGCCTATCAATCCCGAGGTCAGTACTTGTGCACTAGAGGTGTCCGGAAACTGATAGTCACTGCTGATCGCCAAACTGACGACCGGTAGAAATGACTCTTTGTCGAGATGGATATCGCTCACTCGTCCAATGACCACGCCGCCCACTTTGACTGGGGAGCGCACCTTTAGACTGCCAATATTGTCGAATCGGGCTTCTAGAGTATAAGTATCACCAGAGCCTAGACTCTTGACGTCAGCAACCTGAAGAATCATAAACAAGATTGCGCTAAGGCCTAACAACACAAAACTGCCTACCCACAATTCCAACTTTCTTGTCTGTTGCATTAAGAGTTCCTTTAATTATTGTTTTAAGCTTAGTTGCCAAACATCAAGGCAGTAAGAACAAAATCTAATCCGAGTACCGCGAGCGAAGAATGCACAACAGTACGTGTCGTGGCTTGGCTAATACCCTCGGAAGTTGGGATGGCATCATAACCGTTAAATAAAGCAATCCAAGTTACGGTAATCGCAAACACCACACATTTGATCGTACTGTTACCAATATCGCGGCCTAACTCCACCGAAGATTGCATTGCTGACCAGAAACTACCATGATCGATACCTTTCCAGTCCACACCCACTAACTGTGCCCCCCAAATACCTATCGACATAAAAATCATCGCCAATAGAGGCATGGAGATGACCCCCGCCCAAAAGCGCGGCGCCACAACACGTTTTATCGGATCAACAGCCATCATTTCTAAACTAGATAGCTGCTCAGTGGCTTTCATCAAGCCGATTTCAGCAGTAAGCGCAGAGCCTGCGCGCCCGGCAAAAAGCAGCGCTGTGACCACAGGACCAAGCTCTCGAAGTAGCGATAGCGCCACCATTTGCCCCAGGCTACCTTCCGCGCCGTAATCCACCAGCACCACATAACCTTGCAGGCTAAGAACCATGCCAATGAATAGTCCAGAGACTAAAATGATCGCCAGAGACTGCACTCCGACGTTATAAAGCTGTTTAATTAGCAATGGGAAATGCTTTTTCGGCTGCGGACGAGATAACACCACACCCAGCAACATAAACGTCGCCCGACCCCATGCATAACCCACAGAAAGCGCGCGCTGACCGACTTTTTGAACCCACAACGAAAGCGATGCCATATTAAAATAGCTCCTGTTCTAACGGAGAGGCAGGAAAGCGAAATGGCACCGGACCATCGGCTTCGCCTTTGAGGAATTGTTGTATTTGAGGAGCTGGGTTATTGCGCAGTTCATCTGGCGTCCCTTTGGCAACAATTTTGCCATTTGCCAGCAAGTAGACCCAATCAGCAATCGACATCACCTCAGGCACATCATGGGACACGACGACAGAAGTGACATTTAGTGCGTTATTGAGCTTACGGATAAGCTCTACTAGCACCCCCATGGTAATGGGATCTTGGCCGACAAACGGCTCATCATAGAGAATCAACTCGGGATCAAGGGCAATGGCTCTTGCTAATGCAGCGCGTCGTGCCATACCGCCTGAGAGTTCGCTCGGCATCAACTCTGCCGCGCCTCTTAGTCCAACCGCTTCGAGTTTCAGCAGCACAAGCGTGCGGATCATAGATTCATCTAATTCGGTGTGCTCACGCAGTGGAAATGCCACGTTGTCAAACACTGTCAAATCAGTAAACAGTGCGCCCGATTGGAACAGCATGCTCATTTTTTTGCGAACTTGATAAAGACGTTTACGAGACAACGTTGGAATATTGTCGCCATCAAACCACACCTCTCCTTGGTCAGGCATCAACTGCCCACCAATCAAGCGTAGTAGTGTCGTTTTACCAATTCCCGAAGGTCCCATTATGGCGGTCACTTTACCTTTTGGCACATGCAATTCGATGTCATCAAAGATAACTCGTGAACCACGTGAAAAAGATAATCCGCTAATAGAAACCAAGTCATTGTTTGACATAGACTTCCTTATCTCGAATTCCAAGCTTCATAACCTTTCATGATAATGATACCTGGCCGTAATTAAAACCCTAACATTCACTCAGTTGTATAAACAATTCAACATAATACTCCAGATGAATAAGCCATTCCCTGTTTTGAGCTTCCTAGCTTCGTTCAACAAACTATCAGCTTGCTGATAGTAAAGGTACGTAATTAACAGTGTTATCGGTATTTTATTTATTGATTGGCTTCCATTTTGGATGACAAAGCGTCAAAATTAGCCGCCAATTGTCTCAGAAAAAAAAAGTGGAATTAAACATGCTCGAAGCCGTGGTGTTTCTGATTATTGGACTGGTTTTTCTCGTATGGAGTGCGGATAAACTGGTATTTGGTGCTGCCGCGTTGGCACGCAACGTAGGTATCTCACCACTGGTGATTGGCATGACCATTCTTGCGATGGGCTCTTCTGCCCCAGAAATGATGGTATCTGCCACCGCAGCGCTAGAAGGAAAAACAGACACCGCTGTAGGTAACGTACTCGGCTCCAACATTGCTAACATCGCACTCATCCTCGGCATTACCGCGATGATCAAGCCACTTTCTATCTCATCAGCCGTTCTGAGACGTGAACTCCCGCTGATGATCGCGGTCACACTGATTGCAGGTCTTATTCTTTGGGATAGTCACCTTGGTTTCGTTGAAGGTGTCATCCTGTTCGCTTTATTTGCTGCCTTCATCCTAGCCATGCTACGTATTAGCAAGGCTGAAAAAGAAAGCGGAAACACCGATGCCTTACTAGACGATCAAGAATCTGAAGTACCGGAAGGCGTCAGTAATGCCAAAGCCGCGATGTGGGTAGTCATTGGTTTGATTGTGCTTCCCCTAGCGGCGGATCGTTTGGTCGACAGCGCGGTTGTTATCGCTCAGTACTTTGGGATGAGCGATCTGGTGATAGGTCTAACTATCATCGCAATAGGTACCAGTTTACCTGAACTTGCCGCCTCTCTTGCCGGCGTGCTCAAAGGGGAAGATGATATGGCCGTAGGCAATATCATCGGCTCCAACGTATTCAACATCCTTGCCGTTATGGGTATCCCAGGCGTCCTTAATCCATCGCTTTTGAGTGAACATGCGATGGGTCGAGATTTCTGGGTAATGCTAGGGCTATCTTTGCTCCTTGTCGTTATGGCTCTTGGCAAGTCGAAAAGTATTAATCGCATCGAAGGGGGCATTTTGTTTGTGCTCTTCTTAGGTTATCAAGTGTATCTATTTGCCAACATGGCGGCTTAGGAGCAATTGTATGTCTGAATTTGATTTCATTGGCAGTGCCAAACGTGTTCTAAATACCGAAGTTCAAGCGTTAATGCATATTGAGCGCTACTTTGACGGACATTTTGAAGCGGTATGCCAAGCCATTTTGAATCATCAAGGTAAAGTTATCGTGATGGGAATTGGCAAATCTGGGCATATTGGTAAGAAAATCGCTGCAACTCTTGCAAGCACAGGTACGTCGGCGTTTTTTGTGCACCCAGGTGAAGCGGCCCATGGCGATCTAGGCATGGTAGAAGCTCGCGATCTAGTGATTGCGATTTCAAACTCAGGCGAAGCGCATGAAATCATCAGTCTGTTCCCTGTTTTCAAACGCTTGGGGATTACTACCGTCAGCATGACCGGTAAGCCAGAATCGACAATGGGTAAGCTTTCCGATTACCATTTACAAATCACGGTACCTAAAGAAGCTTGTCCATTAGAGCTTGCTCCTACGTCGAGCTCGACAGCGACACTGGTGATGGGTGATGCTCTGGCCATGGCGCTGCTTGAAGCTCGCGGTTTTAGCGAGGAAGATTTTGCCCTCTCTCATCCAGGTGGCGCACTAGGTCGCAAGCTACTTCTGAAACTAAGCGATATCATGCACACTGGTGATGCACTTCCGATGGTCAGCCCGAACACTTTAATTCGTGAGGCTCTACTCGAGATCTCCAATAAAGGGCTTGGTATGACGACCATTGTCGACGACAAGCAAACCCTGCTTGGTATTTTCACCGATGGAGATCTACGCCGTATTCTCGATCGACGCGTGGATATTCACGAGACGACCATTGGCGAAGTCATGATCACGACGCCAACCACGGCAACGCCAAACATGTTGGCGGCAGAAGGACTAAACTTGATGCAATCGAAGAAAATTAGTGGTCTAGTTCTACTGGAACAAAACAAAGTAGTCGGTGCATTAAACATGCATGATTTGCTCAAAGCAGGAGTAGTGTAATGTCTGAGTGCGTTGAAACACTTTATGGCCCAATCCGTAAAGGGACGGTAGAAAAAGCCGCGGCCATTGAGCTATTAATCTGCGACGTTGACGGCGTGTTTTCTGACGGCCTTATATACATGGGCAACGATGGTGAGGAGCTAAAGACGTTCCATACTCGTGATGGCTATGGTGTCAAAGCATTAATGAGTGCCGGAGTACAAGTGGCCATCATTACTGGACGTAGCTCAAAGATTGTAGAGAACCGTATGAAAGCCCTTGGCATCACATTGATTTACCAAGGTCAAGATGACAAAGTAGTCGCTTACCAAGACATTTGCGACAAGCTAGGCATTGTCCCACAGCATACCGCTTACATCGGCGATGACTTGATCGACTGGCCTGTTATGGCGCAAGTTGGCCTCGGTATTTGTGTGGCTGATGGTCATCCACTATTAGCAAAAAAAGCAGACCACGTAACAACGATTCGTGGTGGACATGGCGCGGTTAGGGAAATCTGTGATCTGATCCTAGAATCAAAGGGAGAACTTGAGCTTCACAAGGGTCTAAGTATATGAGTTTATCTCGTATTCTTTACAGTTTACTTGCCATTGTTATCGCAGGTAGTGCTTACTACCTGTACAGCAAGGATGATAAAAATGTCATCCAAATTGAGCCGGACATTGAACTGCCGGCGTTTAGCGGTACCAACTTACACAATATCTCCTACAGCGATACGGGAATCCGCAGTTATAGCATCACCTCTGCGCATCTAGAGCACTTCTCGAAACGAGGAGAAACCGTATTCCAACAACCCATTGTGCGTATTTTTGCCAACGGTGAAATCCAAGAGTGGGAGATCTCTGCAGAAACAGCAGTATTGGATAAGGAAGAAGTGTTAACGCTTCATGATAATGTGGTTGCCCGAAACTTGCTCCCTGAGTCAGGGTTTGACACGCTATCGACGCAAACCATGAGTATCAAGCTCGAAAATCGCGATTTTTGGGCCGACAACAAAGTGATCATGCTTGGTCCACAATTTGAAACGCAAGGTGATGCAATGAAAGGAAACTTTGCTAATCATCTCGCGGAACTTTACAACAAAGTGAATAGTAAATATGAAACTCTCGCACCTTAGTCTCAGCCTGTGTCTGCTATTGCCAACCGCCGCACTGGCATTGTCGACCGATACTGAACAACCGGTATACATTGACTCAGACACCCAGCAGCTCGATATGAAGAGCAACAAAGTGACATTTGCGGGCGATGTGAAGTTAAAGCAAGGCAGTATCAACATTAATGCTGACAAAATCGTCGTGACCCGCGAACCGCAGACGGGAACCATAGAAGTGATCCAAGGATTTGGTGATCTGGCAACCTTTTCGCAGTTAACTGACGATGGTAAAACCTTGTATGGCGAAGCCAAAGAGCTTCACTACTCACTAAAAGATGATCAGCTAACGATGAAAAAGCAAGCAATGTTGTCGCAAGATGACAGTGTGATCCGTGGTACCACGATCAAATACCGAATTTCATCTCAAAAGCTGGTTGCTGACGGTAACGCCAACGAACGCGTTTCTACCGTGTTGCAGCCACAACAAGTTCAAGAGAAGTAGAGTCCAATATGGCGTTACTGAAAGCTTCGCATTTGGCGAAAAGCTACAAAAACCGCAAAGTAGTCTCTGACGTAAGCCTATCGGTCGAATCTGGTCAGATTGTCGGACTACTCGGCCCAAATGGCGCAGGTAAAACAACCTCGTTCTACATGATCGTTGGTCTGGTAGCGCGTGATGAAGGTAGCATCACCATCGATGGCAATGACATCAGTATTCTACCTATGCACAGCCGCGCCAAAATGGGCATCGGTTATCTGCCTCAAGAAGCTTCGATCTTCCGTAAGCTCAGTGTTGAACACAACATCATGGCGGTACTGGAAACGCGCAACGAACTGACTCAAGAAGAAAGACAGGACAGACTCGAAGATTTGCTCGACGAGTTTAATATCCAGCATATTCGTAAAAGCGCAGGTATGGCGCTCTCTGGCGGTGAGCGTAGACGCGTAGAAATCGCTAGAGCACTGGCTGCAAACCCGCAGTTTATCCTGCTTGATGAACCCTTTGCTGGGGTTGACCCAATTTCTGTAATTGATATAAAGAAAATCATCGAACACTTACGCGACAGAGGGTTAGGTGTACTCATCACCGACCACAACGTGCGCGAAACGCTAGATGTCTGCGAAAAAGCCTACATCGTGAGTCAAGGTCACTTGATCGCGGAGGGAAGTCCTGAAGATGTTCTCAATAATGAACACGTAAAGCAGGTTTATCTCGGTGAACAATTCAGACTATGATTTAATAGGCATGGATACAATATTAATAATAGGCTCATAACACTGCATGAAACCCTCATTACAACTCAAGCTAGGTCAACAGTTAGCAATGACGCCACAGCTGCAGCAAGCAATTCGCTTACTGCAATTGTCGACGCTTGATTTGCAACAAGAGATCCAAGAAGCGCTGGACTCAAACCCACTTCTCGACGTTGAAGAATCTGCCGAAGAGGTAAGCAATGACGACAAGCCCACTGCTGAGAACAAAGATGAGAGCCCAACTGCAGAAATAATCAGTGAGCCTGAGCTTAAGGACAGCTCTGATCAAATTGAAAAATCAGAGATCTCCAACGAGCTAGAAATGGATACCACGTGGGACGATGTCTACAGCGCTAACACTGGTAATACCGGCATTGCCGTCGACGATGACATGCCCATTTATCAGGGTGAAACCACTCAGTCACTACAAGACTACTTGGTGTGGCAACTCGATTTAACCCCCTTTACGGAAACCGATCGCGCCATTGCTCTAGCCATCATTGATGCTGTAGACGACTACGGCTACCTGACACTCTCTTGCGAAGAAATTTTAGAAAGTGTCGATATTGAAGACGTTGAGCTCGATGAAGTCGAGGCTGTACGCAAACGCATTCAGCAATTTGACCCTCTAGGCATTGCATCTCTCAACCTTCAAGACTGCTTACTGCTACAACTTGCGACCTTCCCTGAAGATACGCCATGGCTTGCCGAGGCCAAGTTAGTCCTTACTCACCATATTGACCAGTTAGGTAACCGTGACTACAAGTTGGTGATTAAAGAGACCAAACTTAAAGAAGCGGAACTACGTGAAGTCATGAAGCTGATTCAGCAACTTGACCCACGCCCTGGCAGTAAGATCACCCCAGATGAAACCGAATATGTAGTGCCTGATGTATCGGTGTTCAAAGACCGTGGTAAATGGGTTGTGCAGATCAACCCAGATAGTGTGCCTAGGCTAAAGGTCAATCAGCAGTATGCTCAGCTAGGTACCGGCAACAGTGCAGACAGCCAATACATTCGCTCTAACCTTCAAGAAGCGAAATGGCTAATCAAAAGCCTCGAAAGCCGGAATGAAACCCTATTAAAAGTGGCTAAGTGTATTGTGGAACATCAGCATGATTTCTTCGAATATGGCGAAGAAGCGATGAAGCCAATGGTGCTAAACGACGTTGCACTCGCGGTCGACATGCATGAATCCACCATCTCGCGTGTGACAACACAAAAGTATATGCATACACCACGCGGCATCTTCGAGCTCAAATATTTCTTCTCAAGCCATGTGTCGACCGACAATGGTGGAGAATGCTCGTCAACCGCTATACGTGCCCTAATCAAGAAGCTTGTTGCTGTGGAAAACCCAGCCAAGCCATTGAGCGATAGTAAAATCGCAGCTCAACTCGCTGACCAAGGAATTCAGGTCGCTAGGCGAACCATAGCGAAATACCGTGAATCGTTGGGCATCGCCCCATCCAGTCAGCGTAAACGCCTACTCTAAGGTCATTAACTAAGAAGGAAAGTCTATGCAAATTCAAATTACAGGCCACCATGTTGATCTCACTGAGTCAATGCAAGACTACGTTCACAGTAAATTTCAGAAGCTCGAGCGCTTTTTTGAGCATATAAACAACATTCATGTAGTTTTAAAAGTTGAAAAATTAGACCAGATCGCCGAAGCTACGCTCCACGTAAATCAAGCTGAAATTCACGCAGCCTCCAATGATGAGAGTATGTACGCTGCAATTGACTCGTTAGTAGACAAACTGACCAGACAACTGAATAAGCACAAAGAAAAGTTAAGTAATCACTAACATGCAAATAAGTGAAGTATTGACACTGGACTGCACCAAAAGTGCAGTCCCTTGTACGAGCAAAAAGCGCGCGCTTGAGATCATTAGCGAAATCGCCGCGCAGCATACTGGAAAGAACTCAACAGAACTGTTCGAGTGCATGCTGAGCCGAGAAAAAGTCGGCAGCACAGGTATCGGCAATGGTATCGCCATCCCGCACGCTCGTATGCAAGATAGCGACAGAGCCGTAGCGGTATTGCTTCAATGTCAAGATGCCGTCGACTTTGATGCTATCGATAATCGCCCTGTCGATCTTATGTTTGCTCTGCTTGTGCCAGATGCACAATGTAAAGAGCATCTAAAAACACTCTCTTGCATGGCAGAGCGTCTTAACGACAAGGCGGTTCTAAAACAACTTCGTAATGCTCAAAGCGATCAAGAGCTTTACGACATTATTGTTAGTCACTGATCAAGGAAACCAGCAGACATGCGTTTGGTTGTGGTAAGTGGACACTCAGGGGCTGGCAAAAGCGTCGCCTTGCGAGTCTTAGAAGACTCTGGCTACTACTGCGTCGACAATCTTCCCGTCGACCTTCTCGGCCCATTTGTTGATTCAAGCCAAGACACACAGCAAAGTGTCGCAGTGAGTATCGACATTAGAAACCTACCTAAAAATCTTGCTCAGCTATCACTGACTTTGGATCAGCTTTCGCTAAAGCATGACGTCAAGCTGCTGTTTCTTGATGCCAGCAAGTCTGTGCTGCTTACTCGCTATAGTGAAACACGACGTATTCACCCACTGTCGCAGCGTGAAGACAAACTTTCTCTTGAGCAAGCGATCGATTTAGAGCACACACTGCTCGCACCGATCAAAGAACAAGCCGATTTCGTCATCGACTCTAGCGAACAGTCTATTCATGACCTGAGTGAAACCATTCGCTTTCAGATTGAAGGACAAGAGAAGAAAGATCTAGTGATGGTATTTCAGTCCTTCGGGTTTAAATACGGTATGCCAAATGACGCGGACTACGTGTTTGATGTGCGCTTTTTACCTAACCCGCACTGGCAACCAGAACTTCGTCCAATGACCGGCTTAGATGCGCCTATCAAATCATTTCTAGAATCCTACCCAGATGTGATTGAACTCAGACAGCAGATCCAAGGCTTTGTCGAGCGCTGGCTTCCGTTACTCGAAAAGAACAATCGCAGTTATTTGACCGTGGCAATCGGCTGTACCGGTGGCAAACACCGCTCAGTGTACATTACACAGCAAATTGGAGAGTACTTTGAGCAGCTCGGCCATAAGGTTAAAATCCGTCACGCTTCACTCGAAAAACACCAATAGGAACATCAATGTCTCACTCACGCACTGTGCTTATTCTTAATCGTCTTGGTCTACACGCCCGCGCAGCGGTCAAACTGGTTGAGTTAGCGCAGAGCTTTGATGCAACAGTGACCATCTGTAACCACGAACAGAAAGAAGCCACAGCTGATAGCGTGATGGGATTATTGATGCTTGAATCAGCGCAAGGTGAGAACATCACCATCAAAGCAACAGGTTCTCAGGCTGAAGCAGCACTCAATGCCGTCTGTGATTTGGTCGAACACCGGTTCGACGAAGACGAGTAACCTCCTTCCCTGGCCTACTCCAGACAAAAAACTTTCTCGCCATTGATAACTTGTTATTAATTAACAAGCAGAATTAGGCTACTATTCAGTACATTAACAAGCAGTTGAGTGTAGGGGGCATCCATGGCAGAGCAAATAGAATTCGATCAAGCTCACCAAACCCTCCAAGAAGTCACAGAAGCGCTGGAAAACGGCCGCTTCGTATTCGTTCGTAGACAACTTCAGGACATGGAGCCTGAAGATATTGCCCATCTTTTAGAGGCCTCACCACGCAAAAGCCGTGAGGTATTGTGGCAGCTGACTGACCCTGAAGATTACGGCGAAATCCTCGATGAACTTAACGAGGATGTTAAAGATGCCTTAGTCTCGAAAATGGCGCCAGAGAAGCTTGCTGAAGCGACCGAAGGCATGGACACCGATGATGTGGCTTATGTCCTTCGTAGCCTTCCTGACGATGTTTCCCGTGAAGTCCTATCGCAAATGGACACGGCAGATCGCTTGCGCGTCGAGACCGCCCTTTCTTATCCTGAGGATACCGCCGGCGGTATCATGAATACCGACGTTATCACCATTCGTGGTGATGTTGATGTCGATGTAGTTCTACGTTATCTGCGCATGAAAGGCGAGCTACCAGAGGCTACCGATGCGCTCTATGTTATTGATGAAGAAGATATGCTGATTGGTCACCTTTCTCTGACCACTTTGTTAACTACTCAACCCGATATCAAAGTCAGTGACGTAATGGATGACGCCGATGAAGCTATCCATGTTGAAACCAGCGATTCCGATGTCGCCTCATTATTTGAACGCCGTGACTGGGTATCCGCACCGGTAGTGGATAGTGACCACCACCTTGTCGGTCGCATTACCATCGATGACGTAGTCGACATTATTCGTGAAGACGCTGAACACTCCATGATGAGCATGGCGGGGATGGACGATGACGAAGACACATTCGCTCCAGTGGTAAAATCCGCTAGACGACGCAGTGTTTGGCTTGGCGCTAATGTACTGGCTGCGCTTGCCGCTGCTTCGGTGTCCAACATGTTTGAGGCTACTCTTGAGCAAATGGCCGCCATCGCAGTATTGATGACCATAGTGCCATCTATGGGTGGTGTCGCTGGTAACCAAACAGTGGCACTGGTGATCCGCGGCTTAGCATTGGGTCACATTGGCGAAAGTAACCGTAGAGAGTTACTCTTAAAAGAAGCAGCGATAGGTTTTCTTAACGGGATCCTTTGGGCGTTGATCATAGGTGGTATCGTCGTTGCATGGAAAGGTGATTGGATGCTTGGCGGCATTATTTCAGCTGCGATGATGACAAACTTACTTGTTGCTGGTGTCGCAGGGGTAACTATCCCTATTCTACTCAAGAAGATGAACATCGACCCAGCACTAGCCGGAGGTATGGCACTGACGACCATCACCGATGTCGTTGGCCTCTCGGTATTCTTAGGTCTCGCCACTATCATGATTGCATAAAAAAGAAGGCTCCATCGGAGCCTTCTTTTTTATCTATAACTTTCTTCTTAACAACAGCAATGCAATGGTGAGGAACACTAGGCTCGGCCCCAGAGCACCAAACAGCGGTGACATGCCATACACCAAACTCACCGGACCAAAGAACTCACTAGAAATATAGAAGGTAAAACCCGCTATTACACCCGATAAGATCCGCGCACCCATAGTCACACTGCGCAGTGGACCGAAGACGAAAGAGAGCGCCATCAACATCATTACAGCCACCGATATAGGCTGCGTTGCCTTACGCCAAAAGGCCAGTTCATAGCGTGACGCATCTTGCTCAGAGTCTTTTAGGTATTGGGTGTAATCCCAAAGTCCACTCAACGGCAGCTCATTTAGATCAACCGTCACAATCGCTAACTTGTCAGGCACTAGCGATGTTTGCCACTCTTGGCTATCGATGGTCTCTTTACTCAGTACGACGCTGTCAGACATGTCCGTCACCTGAATGTCGTGCATCTGCCAACTGTTATTACCCAGATAGTCTGCGCGATCGGCGTATATTGTTGTCACCAAGTGCTTATCAGTATCGAAGCGCCACAGATTCAAGCCATAAATAGATTCGCCATCAACCTTAGAAATAAATATAAAGTCATTGGCATCGCGCGCCCAAACCCCATTTCGCACTGAGACAATACTGCCCCCAGTAATAGACTGCATCCTTAGATCACGAGCCATTTGCTGGGTGGTAGGAGCACCCCACTCTCCAAGCGCCATCACCGCGAGCATTAAAGGTACTGCGGTCTTTAGCACCGAAAAGCCGATGCGCATTTTGGAAATGCCCGCTGCCTGCATGACCACAAGCTCAGAGCTACTGGCCAACATACCAAGACCAATAAGCGAGCCAAGCAGCGCAGCCATGGAGAAGAACAGCTCCACATCACGTGGCATACCTAGCAGTACAAAGTACATGGCCGCCAGCATGTCATAGCTACCTTCACCAACAGAGCGCAGCTGCTCGACAAACTTGATCACCGCCGACAAACCAACAAACACCGACAGTACCAACAAGATAGTGGTAATAATGGTTCGGCCAACATAGACATCTAAAATTCGAAACACGTTTACGCTACCTCTTGCGGCTTACCGCGTCTTTTGCGACGCCACTTTTCTCGGACTCGTCTCACAGGTACGGTATCCCAAGTATTGACACTAATCGCTGCGACCAACAAGGCAAAATTCACCGGCCACAGACCAATGTAGGTTGGGAATGCGCCATCTTCTAGTGCCGATTTCATCGCACTGATCGCCATAAAGTAAGCGAAATAAACGAATATCGCCGGCCCCACCTTGGCAAACTTACTTTGCCTTGGGTTCACCGCTGACAGCGGTACCACCAGCATGGTCAGCAATGGAATACACACCACCAGGGATAGTCTCCAATGAAGCTCTGCTTGCGCTTTAGGCGCGGGATCAGAGAGCAAATCCAGCGTTGGAATCGCCATCCATGAACGACCTCTTGGCTGCACTTCACGCTGGCCAATCACCCCTTCATACTCAGAAAACTCCGTTATCATATACTCTAGCCGTGTAGGCACGCCTTCATAACGCGTACCGTCATACAAAGCGATAACCTGCCTGCCATCGCTCAACTCTTTCACTTCGCCGGATTGAGCAGCAATCACGCTCGGCAACACTGAATCTCTCGGACTAAGCTGCGCGACAAATACGTTATCGAGTTTACGATCACGAATATCGTCGATAAACACCACAGAAGAACCATCTGGCGTGCGCTGGAAGCTACCCGTTTGAATGAGCTCAACTGAGTTTTCCGAAGCCAGTTTTTCACGGATCTGCACTTCTTGCTCTTGAGTCCAAGGTGCTAGCCAAAATGCATTAAATGCCGCTAAAGACGTAGTGATCACCGCCAGATACATCGCCGCACGGATCAAAAATTTATTACCAATGCCGGTCGCGTTCATGACCGTGATTTCACTCTCGGCGTAAAGACGGCCAAATGTCACCAAAATACCGATATAGATACTCAGTGGGAACATTAACAGCCCCATGGTTGGCATGCTGATCCCCGCCAACGTCATAATCAACCCGGCGGGAATATCTCCATCCGACGCATCAGCAAGCACTTGGATAAATTGACGACTGAAAAACACGAGAAAGAGCACTAAAAAGATAGCTAATTGGCTCTTAACTGTTTCTCTGATCAAATATCTAACAATAATCACAGTGAAAACACCTATACAAAACTTGTTTTTTTGATTGAATCGCTATAGTTTTCGGATAAACCTTTTATTTTTTACTTTTTTGATCGATTCTTATCTTTAGATTATAGGCCGAACTGGCACATAAAATTCAAACACTAATAATCGATTATCTAACATTTAGTTCTATTTGTCTTTAGGATGTAGGAGTACGCATGGAGTTTAGTGTAAAAAGTGGCAGCCCAGAGAAGCAGCGCAGTGCTTGCATCGTAGTTGGCGTTTTTGAGCCACGTCGTCTCTCTCCAGTTGCAGAGCAACTGGACAAAATCAGTGATGGCTATATCAGCTCACTGCTTCGCCGTGGCGACCTTGAGGGTAAGCCAGGCCAAATGCTTCTTTTGCACCAAGTACCTGGAGTACTGTCGGAGCGTGTGCTTCTTGTTGGTTGTGGTAAAGAACGCGAGCTTGGCGAGCGTCAATACAAAGAAATTATCCAAAAAACCATCAGCACGCTGAACGAAACAGGTTCAATGGAAGCCGTTTGCTTCCTGACTGAGCTTCACGTTAAAGGCCGCGACACGTATTGGAAAGTGCGTCAGGCTGTGGAAGCGACCAAAGATGGTCTTTATACCTTCGATCAATTTAAGAGCAGCAAGCCAGAAACTCGCCGTCCACTTCGCAAACTGGTATTTAACGTACCAACTCGCCGTGAACTAAACCTAGGCGAAAAAGCGATTGCCCACGGTCTAGCGATTGCATCAGGCGTGAAAACATCCAAAGATCTTGGCAACATGCCACCAAACATTGCGAATCCAGCTTACCTTGCTTCTCAAGCTCGTCGTCTCGCAGATGATTACGAAACCGTAACGACTAAGATCATCGGTGAGCAAGAGATGGAAAAACTGGGCATGACCTCTTACCTAGCGGTAGGTCGTGGCTCTAAAAATGAATCTATGATGTCTATCATGGAGTACAAGGGCAACCCAGAGTCCGAAGCAAAGCCGATTGTTTTGGTTGGTAAAGGTTTGACTTTCGATTCAGGCGGTATCTCACTTAAGCCTGGTGAGGGCATGGATGAGATGAAGTACGACATGTGTGGTGCGGCATCTGTAATGGGTACAATGAAAGCACTTGCGAAGCTAAACCTGCCTATCAATGTTATTGGTATCCTTGCGGGCTGTGAAAACATGCCAGGTAGCAACGCTTACCGTCCAGGCGACATCCTAACTACCATGTCAGGTCAAACGGTTGAAGTGCTAAACACTGACGCAGAAGGCCGCCTGGTACTGTGTGACGCACTGACGTATGTAGAGCGCTATGAGCCAGAGTGTGTGGTTGACGTGGCTACGCTAACAGGCGCTTGTGTGATCGCTCTAGGTCACCACATCAGCGGCGTTATCTCTAACCACAACCCACTTTCTCACGAGCTAGTTAATGCTTCTGAGCAAGCGGGTGACCGCGCTTGGCGTCTACCTATGGCTGACGAGTACCAAGAACAGCTAGCAAGCCCGTTTGCAGACATGGCAAACATCGGCGGTCGTCCTGGCGGCACTATTACAGCTGGCTGCTTCCTATCGCGATTTGCGAAGAAGTACCACTGGGCTCATCTAGATATCGCGGGTACAGCATGGAAGTCGGGTAAAGCGAAAGGCTCTACCGGCCGTCCAGTCTCAATGCTTGTCCAATTCTTGCTTAACCGCAGTGGCCAAGAGACTGAAGAGTAATCAAAAAAAGGGCCGCAAGGCCCTTTTTTAGTTTTGGGCACCAGCAACTCTTTTGTATACAGAAGTCACGATATGAATACTGCAACATTCTACATTATTGGAGAAGACTCCGAACAAGCGACACAGCAAGGCTGGTTTGCTTATGTGCACTTTCTCAGTCGTCATTTCGTAGGGCAAGGTGCCAAACTCTACATCAATTGCACCGATAGACAGCACGCGGAAGCGGTAGCGGAACTCTTCTGGCAAGTCTCACCAGAGCAGTTCATCGCTCATAATTTGGTGGGCGAAGGTCCCAAGAATGGCACGCCTGTTGAAATTGGTTTTGAGGGCCTTAAACCCAGCTGGAACCGTCAATTGGTAATAAATATGGCCAATAGTCACGCAACCTTTGCGAACTCCTTTGGTCAAGTGGTAGACTTCGTCCCTTGCGAAGAAAAAGCTAAGCAAGTTGCGCGAGAAAGGTATAAAATTTACCGTCAAGCGGGCTATCAGCTACAAACCATTGAGATTCAACATTCAGAATCCTAATCAAGGTCAATCCTTATAAGTAAGCGTGATTCTATCTGCGTTTATTTATAAGGTTTGGCAAATTTCTTTCACAGATTAAAGTAAGTATCCAGAAAGCTATGGAAAAGACATATAACCCACAATCTATCGAACAAGCTCTGTACCAAGCTTGGGAAGAGAAAGGCTACTTTAAGCCACACGGTGACACATCTAAAGAATCATACAGCATCATGATCCCGCCACCGAACGTCACTGGTAGCTTACACATGGGTCACGCTTTCCAAGATACCATCATGGATACTCTGATCCGTGCTGAGCGCATGAAAGGCAAAAACACGCTTTGGCAGGTAGGTACCGACCACGCTGGTATCGCAACGCAAATGGTAGTTGAGCGCAAGATTGCTGCTGAAGAAGGTAAAACTAAGCACGATTACGGTCGTGATGCGTTCATCGACAAAATCTGGGAATGGAAAGGCGAGTCTGGTGGCACTATCACCAAACAGCTTCGTCGCCTAGGTGCTTCTGTAGACTGGGATCGTGAGCGCTTTACTATGGATGACGGCCTGTCGAACGCCGTTCAAGAAGTATTTGTTCGCCTATACGAAGACGATCTCATCTACCGCGGTAAGCGTCTGGTTAACTGGGATCCAAAACTGCACACTGCAATCTCAGATCTAGAAGTAGAAAACAAAGACAAAAAAGGCCACATGTGGCACTTCCGCTACCCACTAGCGGATGGCGTTAAAACCACTGAAGGCAAAGACTACATCGTTGTTGCAACCACTCGTCCAGAAACCATGCTGGGTGATACTGGTGTTGCCGTAAACCCAGAAGATCCACGCTACAAAGATCTTATCGGCAAAGAAATCCTGCTTCCTATCGTTGATCGCCGCATCCCTATCGTGGGTGATGAGCATGCCGATATGGAAAAAGGCACGGGTTGTGTGAAGATCACGCCAGCACACGACTTCAATGACTACGAAGTAGGTAAACGTCATCAACTACCGATGATCAACATCCTAACCTTCGATGCGAATATTCGTGACGCCGCTGAAGTGTTTAACACCAACGGTGAAGCATGCGATGCATACGCAACAGAGCTTCCTGCGAAATACCACGGCATGGAGCGCTTTGCTGCTCGTAAAGCAATCGTGGCAGAGTTAGAAGAACTGGGTCTTCTTGAAGAGATCAAAGATCACGACCTAACAGTCCCTTATGGTGACCGTGGCGGCGTGGTTATCGAGCCAATGCTAACTGACCAATGGTACGTTCGCACTGCACCTCTTGCTGAAACAGCGACCAAAGCGGTTGAAGACGGCGAAATCCAGTTCGTACCTAAGCAATACGAAAACATGTACTTCTCTTGGATGCGCGACATTCAAGACTGGTGTATCTCTCGTCAGCTATGGTGGGGTCACCGTATCCCTGCATGGTACGACAATGACGGTAATGTCTACGTAGGTCGCACTGAAGAAGAAGTTCGTGAGAAGAACGGTCTAGCTCCTGTTGTCGTGCTGCGCCAAGACGACGATGTACTGGATACCTGGTTCTCTTCAGCACTTTGGACATTCGGCACACAAGGCTGGCCAGAAAATACAGATGATCTGAAAACTTTCCACCCGTCAGATGTACTGGTCACCGGTTTCGACATCATCTTCTTCTGGGTTGCACGCATGATCATGATGACCATGCACTTCTGTAAAGATGAAAATGGTAAGCCACAAGTACCATTTAAGACGGTTTACGTTACGGGCCTAATCCGTGACGAGAACGGCGACAAGATGTCTAAGTCGAAAGGTAACGTACTTGACCCAATCGATATGATTGATGGTATTGACCTAGAGTCTTTGGTTGAGAAGCGCACTGGTAACATGATGCAGCCTCAACTAGCGAAGAAAATCGAGAAGAACACTCGTAAGACATTCGAAGATGGCATTGAACCTTACGGTACTGACGCACTTCGCTTTACCCTAGCAGCAATGGCATCTACCGGTCGCGATATCAACTGGGATATGAAGCGTCTTGAAGGTTACCGTAACTTCTGTAACAAGCTGTGGAATGCAAGCCGTTACGTACTGATGAACACTGAAGACCAAGATTGTGGCTTCGGCGAAGGTGACATCGAGTATTCACTAGCAGACAAGTGGATCGAATCTCAGTTTGAGCTAGCAGCAAAAGAGTTTAACGCTCACCTAGACAACTACCGTCTAGACATGGCAGCGAACACTATCTATGAGTTCATCTGGAACCAATTCTGTGACTGGTACCTAGAGCTCACGAAGCCGGTTCTTTGGAAAGGCAACGAAGCTCAGCAACGTGGTACGCGTCGAACGCTGATCACGGTACTTGAGAAGACGCTTCGTCTAGCTCATCCAGTACTGCCATACATCACTGAAACTATCTGGCAAAGCGTGAAGCCGCTAGTAGACGGTGTTGAAGGCGACACAATTATGCTTCAAGCTCTGCCTCAGTTTGAAGAAGCTAACTTCAACCAAGAAGCGCTTGATGACATCGAGTGGGTGAAAGCATTCATCACTAGCATCCGTAACCTTCGTGCAGAATACGACATTGCACCAAGCAAAGGTCTGGACGTGATGCTAAAAGTTGCTGATGAGAAAGACGCATCGCGCCTAGAAGCAAACAAAGCAGTACTCGCTTCGCTTGCTAAACTAGAAGGCATCAAGGTACTGGCAGAAGGCGAAGAGACACCAGCATGTGCAACCGCACTGGTTGGTAAATCAGAGCTGATGATCCCAATGGCAGGTCTGATCGACAAAGATGCCGAGCTAGATCGTCTAGCGAAAGAGATCGCTAAAACTCAAGGCGAGATCAAGCGTATCGAAGGTAAGCTAGGCAACGAAGGCTTCGTGGCAAAAGCGCCTGAAGCGGTTGTTGCTAAAGAGCGTGAGAAGCTAGAAGGCTACAAAGAAACGCTAGTTAAACTTGAAGAGCAAAAGCAAACTATTGCTGCGCTATAATTAGTAAACCTAAAAACATAAGCCGAGAGTGGTAATACTCTCGGCTTTTTTTGTTTTCAACGTCAGTGGACAGGGTTTGACGTCAGTTATCTAGAGTTACAAAGACTACTTCAACACAGTCTCAAGCGCCTTCAAACAAAGCGCAACGTTCTCTCTTCTGGCTCCATAACCCATCAAGCCGATACGCCATGCTTTTCCTGCGAGCGCACCAAGACCCGCACCGATCTCAAGGTTGTATTCTTCTAAAAGCTGCGATCTTACTGCGGCATCATCCACGCCTTCTGGAAGATAGACAGCATTAAGTTGTGGTAGACGACTTTTCTCTTCAACCACAAAGCTCAGACCTAGGTTTTCCAACCCTTCACGCAGCAGCATATGCATATCTTTATGGCGCTGCCATGCATCCTCTAGACCTTCGTTTTTCAAAAGTACCAATGACTCATGAAGCGCGTAAAGGCTGTTTACTGGCGCCGTGTGATGATAACTGCGCTTACCTTCCCCACTCCAGTAACCTAACACCAAGCTCTGATCCAAGAACCAACTCTGAACAGGTGCTCGTCGAGACTTAATCACTTCAATAGCTGCAGGGGACAGAGTTACTGGTGACAAACCAGGAACACAAGAGAGGCACTTCTGGCTACCAGAGTACACTGCATCCAACTGCCACTCATCGACTAAAAGCGGCACACCACCGAGCGAGGTCACTGCATCCACGATAGATAGCATGTTGTGCTGCTTAGCAAGCGCACCTAGCACCTTCGCATCACTCACTGCGCCTGTAGAGGTTTCAGCATGCACAAACGAAAGGATCTTCGCATCGGGATGTTCAGCAATCGCCTGTTCGACTTTAGACACCGAAACAGGTGCTCCCCACTCATCATCCACAACAATCGGCTCGCCGCCGCAGCGAACCACATTTTCACGCATGCGCTCACCAAACACACCATTGCGGCACACGATAACCTTATCACCTGGCTCGACTAAGTTTACAAAGCAAGTCTCCATGCCTGCACTACCGGGAGCAGAAACCGCGATTGTAAACTCGTTCTCAGTTTGGAATGCATATTTTAGCAGCACTTTCAGCTCATCCATCATACCGATAAATAGCGGGTCAAGGTGGCCAATCGTTGGACGGCTCAATGCTTGCAATACTTGCGGATAGATATCAGATGGGCCAGGTCCCATTAGGGTTCGGTGAGGGGGCACAAAGCTTGAAATGGTCATGGACAGTTATCCTATTAGGTTATTGTAGTTGTTGGGAAAAACATCACGTTGGACGTTAATGCGATCTACAATGGCGAAAAAACAACATTTTTGCAACATCCAACCACTCAAGTTTTTCATGTGAAATGCATAAACATCCATTGACTTTTGACACGCAAAAACGTTGAATAAACACACTATCTGTAGCCAATCGTTTTCATTGACGTTCTCGATACTACAGCGGAAGAGGAGCATTGCCCAGGCAAGTGATTTGTGAAGCCGCAACTTCAATACAATTCACTCATGGGGAGCAGTGCCGAGATGAACTAAAATTGTCGGATTTAGTTTGTCGGTTAAACGGGCTGAATCCCTTTAACTGTCACCAATATTTGGTGAAGAGCTTCTGAGGTCTATTCTAATATTCAGATTCCTCTGCTCTATTTCTCTCTTCAAACATCGGATGTTGGGTTACCAACCTTAAACTTTAAACTGGAAGTCCTGGAGAAACACTGTGAGCGCATTCAATGTAGCTAAATTTGGCGGAACAAGCGTCGCCAACTTCGAAGCCATGAGCCGTTGTGCCGAAATCATCGAAAATAACCCGCAAACCAAATTGGTGGTGAGTAGCGCTTGCTCAGGCGTGACCAACATCTTGGTTGAGCTCGCTAACGGCGTTAAAGACGAAACTCATCGTGCCGAGCTAATAAGCAAACTTCGCGATATCCATACTGACATTATGTCAAAGCTCAATGACGTCAGCTCTATTGAAGCGCGTGTTGACGCTTTAATTGAAAAGGTAGCGACGCTTTCTGAAGCGGCATGCATTGCCGCTACTCCAAAGCTGACCGATCACCTAGTGGCATGTGGCGAGCGTATGTCAACGCACATTCTTACTCGCTTAATGCAAGAACGTGGCATAGATGCCGTACGTTTTGATATTCGTGAAGCGCTTAAGACTGACAGTGATTACGGAAAAGCAGAACCCAATATCGAAGCGACCAAAGCAGCAGCTAGCGAGAAGCTGGTTCCGCTTTGCAAGCAACACGTTGTAGTTACGCAGGGCTTCATCGGTTCAGATGAAGATGGCGAGACTACCACACTAGGTCGTGGCGGTAGTGATTACAGCGCAGCACTGATTGCTGAAGCAGTAGAAGCTGCAGGTCTGGAAATCTGGACAGATGTACCAGGCATCTACACTACTGACCCACGCATTGCACCAAACGCTCGTCCAATCCCAGAGATCAGCTTCAGTGAAGCCTCTGAGATGGCGAATTTCGGTGCTAAAATTCTTCACCCTTCAACACTACTGCCAGCGCTTCGCCACCAGATCCCAGTCTTTGTTGGTTCATCAAAAGCGCCACAAGAAGGCGGCACTTGGGTACGACAAACGGTAGAGAGCGCGCCTTTATTCCGCGCGCTAGCTCTACGCAATAACCAAACCATGGTAACACTGCGAAACCCTCGCATGTTCCAAGCCTATGGCTTCTTGGCAAACGTGTTTACTGTGCTTGCCAAGCACAAGATTTCTGTAGATCTCGTGACGACGTCTGAAGTCAGCGTCTCGTTGACTCTTGACCAAACAGATACCGGTGGCGGCGCGCCAGAGCTCCCACTTGAAGCACAGCAAGAGCTGGAGCAGCTTTGTACTGTTGAAGTAAAACAAGGGCTCAGCCTTGTTGCACTAATCGGCAACAACATGAGCGAAACCAAAGGCTCGGCAGCGGAAGTATTCGATACTCTAGACAGCTTAAATATCCGCATGATTTGCTACGGCGCTAGCCCTCACAACCTTTGCTTCCTTCTAGACGAAGGCGAAGCGAAGGATGCAGTAAAAGCATTGCACGAAGATTTGTTTGAATAGACGATAAACATTAAACAAAGGCGGTAGAAATACCGCCTTTTTTGCATCTATTGGATTGAGCTTCAAAAAGCTAAAGACGTAAAAAAGCCCTAGTCTTTCGACGGGGACGCCCAGTCTAGGGCTTAGTATAAGTGGCGGAGTGGCGGGGGTTGCCATCAACCGGGACTCGACTTCCTTTAAAAAGGAAGCAACCAAATTTTAGATAATAAAAAACCCGACGCTTTCGCATCGGGTTTTCTAATAAGTGGCGGAGTGGACGGGACTCGAACCCGCGACCCCCGGCGTGACAGGCCGGTATTCTAACCAACTGAACTACCACTCCGCAGTGGCATACTTGCTATTGCAAGTGTCCAAAATTCAAAGCCTGGCGATGTCCTACTCTCACATGGGGAAACCCCACACTACCATCGGCGCTATTGCGTTTCACTTCTGAGTTCGGCATGGAAATCAGGTGGGTCCACAACGCTATGGTCGCCAAGCAAATTCTGTTTTGCCTTCAGATTTTCTG
>NZ_JAKJST010000039.1:0-51275 GCF_050337275.1 Vibrio wakamikoensis
CTCTCCATGGACAAATGGCGATACAGAGACATCCCAACAACACTCCAAACCATCATTTCCATTGGTAACCTTCGTCTGCGAATAGTCGTAATTCCTGTATCTTCCAAACACTGGGAAATGAGTTCTGGAGAAAGCAGATCAGATAAACCCGAAAGTTGCTCTGCAGAGAATTGATGAACTTGGTTAAGAGCCTGTCTTAAAAACATAAAAAAAATCCGAGTGCATTGAATACACTCGGATTTTGACACTTTGAATGGATCGTTCAACCGATCATTTAGTTGTTAACTGATCGGCATTACAGTCTGTCTGCGCTTTTTTTTGTCTTCTATTTCACCACATATTGGTATTCTCAATGATCTTTGATACTTTTACTCAAAAATACCTATAAATTTTGTGGAGAAAGTTATGAAGTGTCACCGCGTCAACGAACTGATCGAGCTCATTCACCCTGAATGGCAAAAAGATTCCGACCTCAATCTGCTTGAATTCCTAGTTAAGCTCGCTAAAGAAGCTGGCTATGAAGGCAAACTCGAAGAGCTAACTGATGATGTACTTATCTATCATCTAAAGATGCGTAACAGCAAAAAAGACGAGATGATCCCGGGTCTTGCCAAAGACCAAGAAGATGATTTCAAGACTGCGTTGCTCAAGGCTCGCGGTATCATCAAATAACCATGAGTTATAAAAACGACCCTTTATAGGGTCGTTTTTTCTATGACCGCTCGCTCATTTTGTTGTTAAAGGTTGATAGCCTTAAAGAAATGAAATTGTTATCAAGGTTATAATCCTTGGGTTTTCATACTGCGTACTGAATAGCACTGCCAAATAATGTGGCATGGCACAGTACACAGTTACTGCAATGTCGGAAAAGATAGAGTGTGTACGAAACGCACCGTCAGCCCAAGAAGGACACTCAACAATGAGTCAGGACAAAATCGACGTAAAGGATGTGACGCCTAAAACGTTCAACCCCAAAACCCACAAAGGCAACGGCGACAGATTCAACCCAAGCAACCGAATCTATGTTCGAGAGAGTAAAGGTACCTTTCAGAAATTAAGACGCTATGGCGGCTGGTTCCTACTGGTGTTATTTGCCCTGGTGCCATGGATACCTTATGGCGAGAGACAAGCGGTACTGCTCGATATCGGTAATCAGCAGTTTAACTTTTTTGGTACCACCCTTTATCCGCAAGATCTCACCCTACTTGCGCTGCTATTTATGGTCGCCGCGTTTGGTCTATTCTTTATCACCACCTTTTTAGGTCGCGTATGGTGTGGCTACTTATGCCCACAAACCGTTTGGACCTTTATGTACATCTGGTTTGAAGAAAAGCTCGAAGGCAGTGCCAACAAGCGCCGCAAGCAAGATAGCGGCAAGCTCACGGGTAACCTCATCGCACGCAAAGGCCTCAAGCACGCAGCTTGGATAGCGATTGCCCTTGCCACAGGCTTTACCTTTACCGGCTACTTTGTACCCATTGGTCCACTGGTCAGCGACTTCTTCACCTTCAACGCCAGCTTTTGGCCTGTGTTCTGGGTCGTATTCTTTGCCGCATGTACTTACGCCAATGCAGGCTGGATGCGCTCGATCATGTGTATCCACATGTGCCCGTATGCTCGCTTCCAGTCGGCAATGTTCGACAAAGACACCTTCATCGTCGGTTACAACACTAAGCGCGGTGAAAAGCGGGGGCCTCGCTCTCGCAAGGCGGATCCGAAACAGCTTGGATTGGGTGACTGTATCGACTGCGATCTCTGCGTGCAGGTCTGCCCAACAGGCATCGATATTCGCGACGGTCTGCAATACGAATGTATTAACTGCGGCGCTTGTATCGATGCCTGTGACAAAACCATGGATCGCATGGGTTACGACAAGGGACTGATCAGCTACACCACCGAGCACCGCTTATCGGGCAAACACACTAAGGTAATGCGACCAAAGCTACTCGGTTACGGCGCGGTACTGCTGGTCATGATTGCCTTGTTCTTTGTTCAAGTATCGGCGGTCGACCCTGCAGGTCTCAGTGTACTGCGCGATCGCAATCAGTTATTCCGAGTAAACAGTGATGGCTTAGTTGAGAATACCTACACCCTAAAAGTCATCAATAAAACCCAGCAAGAGCAACAGTACACGTTAAGTGTTTCTGGTATAAAAGATGCAACTTGGTATGGCAGACAAACCATTACCGTTGAACCGGGTGAAGTGTATAACCTGCCAATGAGCCTTGGCGCCGATCCGGATGCGCTAAGTTCACCTGTCTCGACAATTCAGTTTATACTGAGTGACAGCAACGACTTCTCCGTACAAGTGGAAAGTCGATTTATCAAAAAGCTCTAGCTCTCTAGCAGCAACCAATAATAGGAAAGGGCTCGGCAACGAGCCCTTTTATCATCACTATGACAGATACTGCGTTTAACTTTGACGCCCTCACTCCCGATTTCATGTGGTACGCCCTTGAAAGCATTGGTGTCAGAGCCGAATCCGGCTTACTTCCTCTCAACAGCTATGAAAACCGTGTGTATCAGTTCACCGATGAAGAGCGTAAACGCTACGTGGTTAAGTTCTATCGCCCTCAGCGTTGGAGCCAAGCTCAAATCCAAGAAGAACATGATTATGCTCATGAGCTGCTGGAGCACGAAGTCCCTGTCTCTGCGCCATTAATAATCAACGGCCAGAGCATTCATGAATATCAAGGCTATCTGTTTACCCTGTTTGCTAGCGAAGGCGGCAGGCAGTTTGAGGTGGATAACCTTGAGCAAATTGAGTGGGTAGGACGCTTCCTAGGTCGCATCCATAAAGTCGGCGCCAGCAAGCCTTTTGAGCATCGCCCAACGATAGGACTGGAAGAATACCTGTATCAGCCTCGTAAGTTACTGCAAAACTCTAGCTTTATTCCCTCTCATCTAGAAAATGCCTTCTTTAGTGACTTGGATATGCTGATCGGTCAAATTGAAACTCACTGGCAACCAGCTGAGACCATTAGACTGCATGGCGATTGCCATCCAGGTAATATCTTATGGCGCGATGGTCCGCTGTTTGTCGATCTTGACGATTCGCGCAACGGCCCGGCAATTCAAGATCTATGGATGCTGCTCAACGGCGATCGTCAAGACAAACTGATGCAGCTCGACGTGTTATTGGAGGGCTATCAAGAATTCAGTGAACTGCCAAGCAGTCAATTGAAACTTATTGAACCATTGCGCGGTCTACGTATGGTGCACTACATGGCATGGCTCGCCAAACGATGGCACGATCCGGCTTTCCCGCTAGCGTTTCCTTGGTTTAATGATGCGAAATACTGGGAAGGTCAGGTACTTGGTTTTAAAGAGCAAATTGCCGCTCTTAACGAAAAGCCACTTTCATTGCAACCGCAGTGGTGACAAACTAGTCGAAATCCATCAATAGGATTTTGAGTTTTACACATGGAGAAAATAATGAAAAAAATCATCGCACTTTTTGCGACGCTACTCGTCAGCCTCAGCGTCAGTGCCGCTCAGTTTGAAGAAGGTAAACACTACAAAGTGTTGGAATTGGAAAAGTCCTCGAAGCCAATCGTGACTGAGTTCTTCTCATTCTACTGCCCTCACTGTAACAGCTTTGAACCTATCATTGCCCAGCTGAAAAAGAAGATCCCTGCTGATGCTAAGTTCCAGAAGAACCATGTTTCGTTTATGGGTGGCTCAATGGGTCTTTCGATGAGTAAAGCCTACGCGACGATGATTGCATTGAAGGTTGAAGACAAGATGACGCCTGTGATGTTTAACCGCATTCACAACCTACAGAAGCCACCTAAGAATGATGAAGAACTGCGCCAAATCTTCCTTGATGAGGGCGTGGATGCTAAGAAGTTCGATTCTGCTTTCAACGGCTTTGCTGTTGATTCCATGGTTCGTCGGTTTGATAAGCAATTTAAAGATAGCGGCCTAACGGGTGTTCCTGCGGTTATCGTTAACAACAAGTACCTAGTTGAAGCGGGTGGCATTACCTCTCTCGATGAGTACTTTGAGTTGGTTAACTTCCTACTGAAAAAGTAATCCAACCCAAAAGCGAAAAACCGAGCCATGAGTAATATCAGGCTCGGTTTTTTTATTTGCGGTGAATCTCTTTTAACACATCATCTTTTTGCTGCCAGACATCCCCAAGCCATTGCTGGAAACAACGCTTATAAGGCTTGTCGTTGAAATAATCTCCCGATACGTTTTCATCAATGGGCAACGTACGCACTTTTACCACTATCTTGGTCATGTTACCCATTAACGCCGCTTTAAAAGGCTCTACTCTATTTTCTGGGTAGGCCAAGGTGACATCGACAATGCTATCAAACTGCTCACCCATCGCGGCCAACGTATACGCGATACCGCCTGACTTAGGTTGTAGCAAGTGCTGATAACCCGCCTTGCTTCGCTTTTGCTTCTCTGTGGTAAAGCGCGTGCCTTCTACGTAGTTCACCACCGTTGTTGGCATATCTTTAAATTTGGCACAAGAGCGACGTGTGGTTTCTAAGTCTTGGCCACGTTTTTCTGGATGCTTTATTAAATATTCACGGGAGTAGCGCTTCATAAATGGCATGTTGAGCGCCCAGCACGCCATACCGACAAAAGGAACATACAAAAGTTGCTGCTTAAGAAAGAACTTAGGCATAGGAATGCGATCTTTAAAGACGCTACACAGCACGACGATATCCGTCCAACTCAGGTGATTGCAGATCATTAAATACCAGCCATCTTTTCGCAGCGCTTCAATGCCTTCTATTTCCCATTCAAGCTTAGGGTTTATCAATCGAAGTATCCCATGATTAATCGTTGCCCATAGCCACATAAATTTATTCGCAAGCGCGGTACACAATGCCTGAATAGGCTTAAACGGCAGCACCAGCTTGATCAGCCCAAAACCTAGAATGGGGATCGAACAAAATGCGGTATTGAGGATGACGAGCGACGAACTCATTACAAAAATTAGGTATCCAAGCATATCTAATGTTCTATGAAGTATTTGTAACAGTTTTATGGCGGTTAATTGTACAAGGA
Organism: Vibrio wakamikoensis; assembly: GCF_050337275.1. Taxonomy (NCBI): domain Bacteria; kingdom Pseudomonadati; phylum Pseudomonadota; class Gammaproteobacteria; order Vibrionales; family Vibrionaceae; genus Vibrio; species Vibrio wakamikoensis. The sequence goes on from NZ_JAKJST010000039.1 coordinate 5,029, forward strand.
GAGACGCCTTGCGCAAAGATTAATTAATTGGTCTGATTTGTGTTGTAACTTGCAAAAAACAAACTTATTGTGAACCAATAACATAACATAAACATATAATTACAACCGTTACCTCAATAATCAGAATGTAATAAGGAATCGTTATGAAAAGGGCATGGAGTGTCTTAGCAGTGTCACTGAGTGTTGTCTCTTATAGTGCTGTAGCTAAATTAGGAGAAAGTAATGGCTTTAGTGGTGAAATCGCACTAAACGCCGCTTACGCGAGCAAAACGTCAAACCTTAGCAACACCGACGATGAATTTCGAACCTATACCGGTGAGGCGCAAGAGAACAGCAGCGCCTTAGTTCTGCCACTGGGTAACGTTCAATACACCTGGGGTTCACGTTCCAACCACCAAGTTTTCTTAGGTACCTCTCGAGCCGACGTTGCTGTGGGTACACTGGCGCTTGAAACCGGCTACCGCTATCAGTTTCAAGATGGAACTAAGTGGAGCCTAGCGATTTTGCCAACCATTCTTGAAGGTGAGGTATGGCGTGATCCTTACCTTGAAAATCAAGCTAGAAGCACTACCAACGAGAAAGGCACAGCCTATCGTATGCAGATCGATAATATCGCTGGCTCACTGTTTAGCCTCGACCTTGCTTATGGAAAGCGTGAGTTGGACACTGAACTATCTGGCTCTGGCGCGAACTTAACCGCAGCGCAAATGGCGACACTCGACAGAAACGCCGATGTTTTCTACGGCAAATTCAAAATGATGCTGCCAGTCAACAAAGGGGTTTTACTGTTCCCTGCGCTCATTTACACCCAACAAGATGCTAATGGCAGCGCGATGAAGAGCAACACCTATGGTGCAGAAATTTCATCATTTGTCTCCGCTGGCAATCACCAATTCGCTTTCACCGTGACTTATCTCAACCGTAAATACGATGGCGCCAATCCAGTGTTTGACAACATCACTCGTAAAGATGATGAGTGGAAAGCGTTTTTAGCTTATGAGTATCCGGGCATCTTCTATGCAGACAACCTCTCTTTGGTCGCATTTGGTGGTGTGAACAACAGCAGCTCTAACATCGCCTTCTATGATGAGAAGGATTGGATCACCTCTGTAGGTCTAAATTGGGAGTTCTAATAGAACCCGACGCTAAGCATTGAAACTATCAATACATGGCTTAACAAAACATGTTGTTAAGCCATTTTTTGTCATTAAAGTATCCGCATAAAATATAGGTGTTTGGATTAAGCACTCTAATGAGCCTACTGACGGATATTGTATGACCACGTTTAAGCCCCTCGTTTCCACAGCCCTGTTGACTGTTATTAGCCAATCCGCCATCGCAGCATTGGCGCCAGAATCCGGCTTTAGTGGCGAGATCTCTATCAGTAATGCGCAGATCGGTGACAAATCCAACTTCGTCGCCAGTTCTGATCCGAAAATCAGCAGTGCCGAAGAGGCCTATGATGAATTCTGGATGCCGCTAGGCATGGTCAAATACACCTATGGTGCGAAGCGAGATAAAGAATGGTTTATCGGCACATCGCGCAATGACATAGCGGTCGGCACCTTTGTACTCGAAGGTGGATATCGTCAGCAGCTAGAAGATGGTTCCATTTGGAGTGTCTCCTACCTTCCAACCGTCATTGGAGAGCCTATCTGGAAAAACCCCTACGTCGGTGCTGACCAGCTTGAAGAGACTGAGGCCAAAGGCGAAGCTTACCGTCTACAGATCGAGAATATTGCTGGCTCATTGTTCACGCTCGATATGGCGTACGGCAACCGCGAGGTGACTGGTGAAAGCTCTGCGACCAACCTCAACAGTAACCTGTCTAACCAGTACGACAGAAACAGCGATATGTATTACGCCAAAGGTTCCTACACCCTTGCGATGAGTGATGCTTGGACATTGTTTCCTTCACTCATTTACTTGCTTGATGACGCCAAAGGTGAAGCGATGAATAACCAAGGTGCCGGCGGTGAGCTAACCGCTCTGTATGCTCATAAAAAACATAGTATTGCGGCAACCATGAGCTACATGAATCATGAGTATCGTGGCCAAAACGCCATCTTCGAACAGTCAGGCCGTATTGATGACAAGTACAGTGCGTTCCTCGCCTATGAGTACCTTGCACTGGAATCTTTGTCGCTTGTCTCACTTTCAGGCTACAACGCGACAGACTCCTCTATCGCATTCTACGACTCCGCTGACTGGATAACTTCTATCGGCGTGAACTTCACCTTCTAACTACACCGCTTGCGCGGTGAGCTGCTTGAGTAGCCGATCCATGGCGCGATAACCAAGCGCTTCTGCAATATGAGCTCGCTGTATAGAGGGCTCATTGGCAAGGTCGGCAATCGTTCGTGCGACTTTAATGATGCGGTGATAAGCACGAATCGACAAGCCAAGTCGATGTAAGGCATTTTCTAAAAACTCAGCATCGGCTTTTTCTAAGCGGCAGTAATTCTCTATTTCGCGGCTTTGCAACAAGGCATTCACTTTGCCGCTGCGCAATAACATCGTCTCTCTTGCAACCAACACACGCTGCTTCACGGTTTGCGTCGTTTCTCCTCGATCTCCGCCTTCAGCTAAGGTGCCTTTGGGCAGTGAGGGGATCTCTATAGACATATCAAATCGGTCGAGTAGCGGCCCAGATAAACGACTCAAATAGCGCAGGATAAGCTGCGGGTTGGTTCTGGAGTGATTGCCCTCGTAATAACCTGTTGGGCTTGGATTTAACGCACCAACCAATTGAAAACGAGCTGGAAAGCGGGTTTTTCCTTGCGCGCGAGAAATAATGATCTCACCAGACTCCAATGGCTCGCGCAGTGAGTCTAGTGCTTTGCGCTCGAATTCCGGCATCTCATCTAAGAACAGCAATCCGTTGTGCGCCAGAGAGATTTCTCCCGGTCTAGGAATAGAACCGCCACCCACGAGTGCAGCCATTGAGCTTGAATGATGGGGCGCGCGAAAGGGTCTGGTTTTCCAATTGCTCTCATTAATTTCTTGTTGAGTGAGTGAGGCCACCGAGGCCGTTTCCATGGCTTCATCTTCGCTCATCTCAGGTAACAAATCACAAAGTCGAGAGGCCAACATAGTTTTCCCTGTGCCAGGCGGACCGAGAAAAAGTAAATTGTGATTACCGGCCGCCGCGATTTCCAGTGCCCTCTTTCCTTGCTGCTGTCCAATAATATCTTGCAGGTCTCGGCCCTTTTTCGCGACTTGAACAACGGGCTTGCTGGTCACCAATGAAAGAGTCTGCTGCCCCATTAAGTAACTGCACACATCCAACAATGAGGACGCTGACTTGTGGTTATCTTTACCAACCAAGGCAGCTTGATCGCCATTATCTTCAGGTACTAACAAGCAGCGCTGCGCTTTATTGGCTGCAAGTGCGGCAGGCAATACGCCTTTCACTGATCTAAGTTCCCCTGACAATGCCAACTCTCCAACAAATTCATGCACCAGAAGTTTATCGTGAGGCAGTTGATCGGAGGCCGCCAGTATTCCCAACGCTATCGGCAAATCAAAGCGGCCGCCTTCTTTGGGGAGATCGGCGGGGGCGAGATTGACTGTGATTCGTTTGGCGGGAAATTCGAACCGAGAATTGATGATCGCACTACGAACTCTATCCTTAGATTCTTTGACTGTCGTCTCGGGAAGTCCGACGAGCGTAAAGCCTGGCATGCCATTGCTGATGTGCACTTCCACTGTCACTAGAGGTGCCTCCACACCAACACTGGCACGGCTGTAAATAATAGATAATCCCATAAAATCCCTTTTTTATTCCGACTTCTCTTTGCTCAACGGTTAAAAGTCAGATTTTTATACATACCTTATGTTATATCTCAACATTTAATGCTGAGTAAATGTGACAAAAGTATGATTTTTTGCTTGTCAGCTAACAGAAATTTGTGATACCACTAGGGACGCAAACATTTTCGTTAGACACAACGCAACGATTTATAAACAAGATAATGACTTTTAACGCACACTCTCACACTCTGATTAGCCTGATTATTGTGGTCCTGATTGGTACCGCACGGGGGCATGTGGGCGTTAAATAGCCACAAGATTTTAAAAACCCCCGCACTGAAAAGTCCGGGGGTTTTTTTACAAACTCATAATAGTAATTTGATAGTGATCACTCATTGAAAGCCCACAGGCTGAGATGACAGGAAGAAATGGAGCACAACATGTGCAAGCGAACGACAAATCGTCACGATAAGCGTGGCACTCAAGGAGGCTATAATGACAGGTGCTGAATTAGTTGTAGCCGCATTGAAGCAGCAAGGTATCGAGACCGTGTTTGGTTATCCTGGTGGAGCCATCATGCCCATCTACGATGCTTTGTATGACGGTGGTGTGGAACATATCCTTTGCCGACACGAACAAGGCGCTGCAATGGCAGCCATCGGAATGGCAAGAGCCACCAAAGATGTTGCTGTTTGTATGGCAACCTCAGGCCCTGGAGCCACCAACCTTGTTACCGGTCTTGCTGACGCTTTCCTCGATTCTATCCCTCTCGTTGCTATCACTGGCCAAGTTGCTAGTTCACATATCGGTACTGATGCCTTCCAAGAAATGGATGTGATCGGTATGTCACTCTCGTGTACCAAACACAGCTACCTCGTGACCGACATCAACGAACTCGCTCCCACTCTAGCCGAAGCATTTGAAGTTGCTAAAGCAGGCAGACCTGGCCCTGTCATCGTTGATATCGCTAAAGATGTCCAACTTGCTAATGCTCCGGTGGATGAGCTGCCTACATTTACACCGCCTGCAATTCCTGTTGCCGATGAGCAACAAGTTAAACGCGCGCAGCAGTTGCTTGATGAAAGCTCTCGCCCTGTACTGTATGTCGGTGGTGGTGTACAGCTAGCAGATGCGACTGAATCCGTTCGCGAGTTCCTGCGCATCAACCCTATGCCAAGTGTCAGCACACTAAAAGGTCTTGGCACGATTGACCGACACGACCCTCACTATCTCGGCATGCTGGGTATGCACGGCACCAAAGCCGCGAACTTGGTAGTGCAAGAGTGTGACCTACTCATCGTGGTCGGTGCACGCTTTGACGACCGTGTGACTGGTAAACTGGATACCTTCGCGCCACACGCAAAGGTGATTCACATCGATATCGATGCAGCAGAATTCAACAAACTGCGTGAAGCGCATGCAGCGCTGCGTGGTGACATCAATGTCATCTTGCCTCAGCTTGAACTATCAAAAGACATTAACGCTTGGGCACATCACAGTGAAAGCCTGCGCAGTGGCTTCAAGTGGCGCTACGACCACCCGGGCGATCTGATTTTTGCTCCACTGCTGTTAAAACAGCTTTCAGACATGATGCCGGAAAACTCCATCGTTTCGACCGATGTTGGCCAACACCAAATGTGGGCTGCTCAGCACATTCAGCCAAGACTGCCTGAGAACTTTATTACTTCAGCAGGTCTCGGCACCATGGGCTTTGGTCTGCCTGCCGCGATGGGCGCAGCAGTAGGACGTCCTGATGACCAATCCGTCCTGATCACGGGTGATGGTTCATTCATGATGAACGTTCAAGAACTCGGCACCCTAAAGCGTCGCCAAATCCCAGTGAAAATTGTGCTGTTAAATAACCAACGTCTTGGTATGGTAAGGCAGTGGCAGTCACTGTTCTTCGACGGCAGACATAGTGAGACGATTTTGGATGACAACCCAGATTTTGTCATGCTTGCTAAAGCTTTTGATATTCCAGGCAAGACCATCACTCGCAAAGAAGAAGTCGAGCCAGCGCTGAAAGAGATGCTGGAGTCTAAAACGTCTTACATGTTGCACGTGCTGATCGATGAAGAAGAAAACGTATGGCCTTTGGTTCCACCAGGTGCCTCAAATAGTGACATGTTGGAGAATACCTAATGGACAGATATCTACTAGACATCAAAGCCGATGACAAACCTGTCTTGCTTGAGCGCGTACTGCGCGTGATTCGCCACCGTGGCTTTATTATCAAACAAGTGGCTGCGACCCAAAACCATGAGAGTAAGGTTGCCAGCGTTGAGATCATTGTAGATAGCGATCGACCAATCACTACTTTGATCAACCAAATTGAGAAACTTTGGGACATCAGAACCGTTGAGGTCACAGAACTTAACAACAACGAACTGACCAATCACAACCTACAAGAACAGAACGCATAAGGAAGGAATTGCTAAATGGCTACTAAAACAGCAGATTTTATTTGGTTTAACGGTGAGATGGTTCCATGGGCAGAGGCGAACGTTCACGTCCTGACTCACGCAATGCACTATGGCACATCTGTTTTTGAAGGGGTTCGCTGTTACAACACGCCAAAAGGGCCTGTGGTATTTCGCCATCCTGAGCATGCTAAGCGTCTAAAAGATTCAGCAAAAATTTATCGCTTCCCTATTCCTTTCACTGAAGAAGAAATCATGGAAGCGACGCGTGAAACACTGCGTCAAAACAAGCTAGAGTCAGCGTATATTCGTCCTCTTGGTTTTGTTGGTAATGTCGGCCTAGGTGTTTGTCCACCAGAGGGCACCATCATGAATCTTATCATCGCGGCTTTCCCATGGGGCTCTTACCTAGGTGAAGAAGCGCTCGCAAACGGCGTTGATGCGATGATTTCTAGCTGGAACCGTGCGGCACCAAACACCATTCCAACGGCTGCTAAAGCCGGTGGTAACTACCTATCGTCACTATTGGTTGGTGGTGAAGCTCGTCGTCATGGTTATGATGAAGGCATCGCGCTAAGCGTTGACGGTTACCTATCAGAAGGCGCGGGCGAGAACATCTTCGTAATTAAAGACGGTGTTATCAGTACTCCACCTGCCACCAGCGCTATCCTTCCTGGTATTACCCGTGACTCTATCATGACGCTAGCAAAAGACATGGGCTATGAAGTGCGTGAAACAAACATTGCTCGTGAAGCACTTTACCTTGCTGATGAAGTGTTCATGACAGGTACCGCAGCAGAAATCGTTCCTGTACGCACTATCGATAAGATTGAGGTAGGCGAAGGCAAACGCGGTCCAATCACCAAAGTGATGCAAGACGCATACTTCGGCCTATTTAACGGCACCACGGAAGATAAGTGGGGCTGGTTGGACTACGTCTACCCTCAAGATAACCAGTAAGCACCAGGTAAATTTAAGGAAGTATTACAATGCCAAAATATCGTTCTGCCACCACAACTCATGGTCGCAATATGGCTGGTGCGCGTGCTCTATGGCGCGCTACTGGCGTTAAAGATGAAGACTTCGGTAAGCCTATCATTGCCGTTGTGAACTCGTTCACTCAGTTTGTTCCAGGTCACGTACACCTGAAAGATCTTGGTCAGCTCGTCGCACGTGAGATCGAAGAAGCGGGCGGCATCGCTAAAGAATTCAACACCATCGCCGTGGATGATGGTATCGCAATGGGTCACGGCGGCATGCTGTACTCACTGCCATCACGTGAACTCATCGCCGACTCGGTAGAGTACATGGTCAATGCGCACTGTGCCGATGCTATGGTGTGTATCTCAAACTGCGACAAGATCACTCCAGGAATGCTTATGGCCTCAATGCGCCTTAATATCCCAGTGATCTTTGTGTCTGGCGGTCCAATGGAAGCAGGTAAAACCAAGCTTTCTGATCAGATCATCAAACTTGATCTGGTTGATGCCATGATCCAAGGTGCCGATCCAACAGTTTCCGATGAGCAAAGTGAGCAAATCGAGCGCTCTGCATGCCCTACTTGTGGCTCTTGCTCTGGTATGTTTACCGCCAACTCAATGAACTGTCTGACTGAAGCGCTGGGTCTGTCTCAGCCAGGCAACGGTTCTCTGCTTGCGACGCACGCGGATCGTGAAGTGCTATTTAAGAACGCAGGTAAACGCATCGTTGAACTCACTAAGCGTTGCTACGAGCAAGATGATTCGTCAGCACTACCTCGAAACATTGCCAACAAAGATGCATTTGAGAACGCAATGGCGCTTGATATTGCCATGGGTGGCTCAACCAACACAGTACTTCACTTATTGGCTGCTGCTCAAGAAGGCGAAATCAATTTTGATATGGAAGATATCGACCAGATGTCTCGCCGCGTACCTAACCTTTGTAAAGTGGCACCATCGACACCTAAGTATCACATGGAAGACGTACACCGCGCTGGTGGTGTTATCGGCATCCTAGGTGAGCTTAATCGCGCTGGTCTGTTGAACAACCAAACAAAAACGGTACTTGGTCTGACAATGGAGGAGCAGTTGTCTCAATACGACATCATGCTGACGGATTCGGAAGAAGTAAAATCCTTCTACCGCGCAGGTCCTGCAGGTATTCGTACTACACAAGCCTTCTCACAAGATTGTCGCTGGGACACCCTCGATGACGACCGTGAAAATGGTTGTATCCGTACTAAAGAAAATGCTTACAGCCAAGACGGCGGTCTTGCGGTGCTAAAAGGTAACATCGCACTGGATGGCTGTATCGTTAAGACAGCTGGCGTGGATGAGAGCATCCTTAAGTTCCAAGGTTCTGCAGTTGTATTCGAAAGCCAAGAAGATGCGGTAGATGGCATCCTAGGCGGCAAAGTGAAAGCCGGTGATGTTGTGGTTATCCGCTACGAAGGTCCAAAAGGCGGTCCGGGCATGCAAGAAATGCTGTACCCAACCACTTACCTAAAATCCATGGGGCTAGGTAAAGAGTGTGCGCTACTGACTGACGGTCGCTTCTCTGGCGGTACATCGGGTCTGTCTATCGGTCACGCCTCTCCAGAAGCGGCCAATGGCGGTACGATTGGTTTGGTGAAAGATGGCGATATGATCAACATCGATATTCCAAATCGTGAGATCACGCTTGTGGTTTCTGAAGACGAGCTAGCGGCTCGCCGCGCAGAGCAAGACAAGCTAGGCTGGAAACCTGCGGATCGTGAACGTACTGTTTCTCTAGCATTGAAAGCTTACGCCAATCTAGCCACCAGCGCCGATAAAGGTGCGGTACGTGATAAGTCCAAACTCGAGGGCTAATCATGAATGACGTAGATAATCATCCCGTATCTGGCGCAGATTATCTGCGTCAGGTTCTCAGAGCACCTGTCTACGAAGTGGCGACGGTGTCGCCGCTTCAAGATATGCCAAGACTCGGCGCTCGCATCGGCAACCAAGTCCAAATCAAGCGTGAAGACAGACAGCCTGTACACTCATTCAAGCTGCGCGGTGCCTACAACATGGTGGCAAACCTCAGCGATGAGCAAAAGCGTGCGGGTGTGATTGCCGCTTCAGCGGGTAACCACGCTCAAGGCATGGCGCTGTCAGGCACTAAGCTCGGCATCAATACGACTATCGTGATGCCAAAAACCACACCAGATATCAAAGTTGAAGCCGTTCGCGGTTTTGGTGGCAACGTGGTACTTCACGGCAGCAACTTTGATGAGGCGAAAGCAGAAGCCGAGCGCCTCTCAAAAGAGCATGGCTATACCTTTGTTCCCCCTTTCGATCACCCTCTGGTGATTGCAGGACAAGGCACTATCGGTATGGAAATGCTGCAGCAAAATGGTCATCTAGATTACATCTTTGTCCCAGTGGGCGGTGGTGGTCTTGCTGCTGGTGTTGCCGTTCTGGTTAAGCAGCTGATGCCTGAAATCAAAGTGATTGCGGTAGAGCCTGAAGACTCGGCTTGCCTCAAGGCTGCATTAGATGCTGGTGAGCCAGTCATTCTCGACCAAGTAAGCATGTTTGCTGATGGTGTTGCGGTGAAGATCATCGGCAACGAGACCTTTAGGCTATGTCAACAGTACATCGATGGTCACATTACCGTATCTAGCGATGAGATCTGCTCCGCGGTAAAAGATATCTTTGAAGATACTCGTGCTATTGCCGAGCCATCTGGTGCGCTCGCATTGGCAGGCCTCAAGAAGTTTGCCGAAAAGCATCAGCTCAAAGACAAGCAACTGGGTACCGTACTCTCTGGTGCGAACACCAACTTCCATGGTCTACGCTATGTCTCTGAGCGCTGTGAACTGGGTGAGAAACGTGAGGGCTTACTCGCGGTAACTATCCCAGAGCGCCAAGGTGCTTTCTTTGAGTTCTGCAATATCATTGGCGGGCGTGCAGTTACTGAGTTTAACTACCGTTACAACGACGATGAACTTGCAAACATCTTTGTCGGTGTAAGACTGGTTGGCGGCCAAGATGAACTTGATGGCATAATCAACGATCTACGCACTGGTGGATATCCAGTTGCCGATCTCTCTGATGATGAGATGGCGAAACTGCATATTCGCTACATGATTGGCGGTAAGCCATCTAAACAGCTCAAAGAGCGCTTATACAGTTTTGAGTTCCCAGAATACCCTGGCGCCCTGCTTAAATTCTTGAGCACGCTTGGTACGCATTGGAACATCAGTCTGTTCAACTACCGCAATCACGGTGCCGATTACGGTCGCGTACTGTGTGGTTTTGAGCTTGAAGACAGCGATCTTAGCGAGTTCTCGACCCACCTTCGCGAGCTTGGCTATCAATGCAAAGATGAAACGGATAACCCGTCTTATAAGTTCTTCTTGTCCTAGTCTGACTAGTAAAAATCAACGGGAAGCCATCGCTTCCCGTTTTTTATGCTAACCAATCTCGATAAAGCTTACCTTCCTCACCAAGGTAGTCGAGTAACCACTCTAGTAACTTGTGGTTTTCATGCTTTCTCCAAACCATGCAGCATTCACTAGAAAGTTTGGCATCCGGAAGTACACGCTCAACCAACAAACCTTGCTCGATGAGAGGTCTCGCCATATGACTTGGCATGTAGCCTATTCCTACATCACTTTTCAGACACTCAATCGCAGTAAACCAATTCGGTAGCAACAATCGGCGCTGCTGCGGATAGTGTTCGGTATGGCGCTTAGGCAGCTCGCGTGAAGTGTCATCAATACAGATGGCAGGATATTGGCTTGCGATCGACTCATCCAATACATCCACAAGCGCGCAAGGATGAGTTGGCGACATCACCAGAGCCCAATCTAGGCTACCTATCTTTTTCACTCCGTACTCGCCACTCACTGGCACGGCGGATGTGGCGCCGATGACGATATCCGCGCGCTCTTGGGATATGGCCTCCCAAGCGCCATTGTAGACCTCCATATTGATCTGCAGCTCAGCAAACTCAAACTCGCGATAGAAGTCTTCAATGAGCTCTGAGAGTTTATCTACCTTTACGATATTATCTAAGGTCAGCTTTAAGCTACTTTGCCAGCCTTGTGCTGTACGGCGAGTTTGATGAGTAAGCTCATCCATACGACGCAACATCTGTCGAGCTTCCAATATGAACACTTCCCCGGCTGGCGTCAGTTCGACTTTGCGTGGCAAACGAGTAAAGAGCTGTACACCAAGCTCTTGCTCTATCTGGCGCACACTATAGCTAATCGCAGAAGGGACTTTATGCAGCACTTGCGCTGCCGCGCTGAAGCTCCCCAGATGCGCAACCACATCGAGCATTTCTAGTGAAGAACGTGAGTACATAACTAGCTTTCAAAAATTTTGATTAATAACCACAAAATATAGCGTTTTATTTTTCTTTTTTCCAAAAATAGAATACCCGTCATCAGCAGTATGGGCTGGCGCCAAACCATTCCTGTGAAAATATTTCAAGGAATAACAATGAAAATCTCTAAACTTCAACTTATCTACTTATCCGCACTGTCGATGTTGGGCTTTATTGCCACGGATATGTACTTGCCTGCGTTTAAACTTATTGAGCAGGACTTTGCTACTGGACCAGAGCAGATCGCGCTATCGCTGACGGTATTTCTCGTCGGTATGGGTCTGGGTCAATTTGTATGGGGACTGGCCAGCGATCGCTTTGGTCATCGCAAAACACTGTTTGCTGGACTGACCATCTTTACTATCGCGTCATTTGGTCTGGCTTGGAGTGAGCAAGTATGGCAACTGCTATCACTGCGTCTGCTGCAAGCAATTGGTGTCTGTGCACCGGCGGTAATCTGGCAGTCTATGGTTATTGATAAATTTGATAAGAAAACCAGCCAACAGATTTTTGCCACCATCATGCCGCTAGTTGCGTTATCTCCAGCGCTTGCACCACAACTTGGTGTATTGCTAACTGAAATGTGGGGATGGCACAGTATTTTTGTGGTTCTTGCGATCACAGGTGCACTGCTTGCAATGATCACTTTATCACTTAAAGATCAGCCAAAATCTATCGAGAAACGATCGTCAATTAGCGCCGATCTTAAGAGTCTGTTTGGATCGAGAGAGTACATGGGCAATGTGATCATGTACGGTGTAGCATCAGCGGCATTTTTTGCGTACCTAACCGGTATGCCAGAAATCATGAGCCAACTTGGTTACTCGGCAAAAGACATTGGCCTTAGCTTTATCCCACAAACCGTGGCGTTTATGGTGGGTGGCTACGCGGGTAAAAAACTGGTGGCAAAACTCGGTGATGATGCCGTACTCAAGCAGCTTCTTGGTTTAGAAACGGTGGCTATTTTGATGGTGTTTGTAGCCTGTCAGTGGGAGCTCAGCAGCGTATGGCCAATCCTATTGCCATTCTGTCTACTGGCGGTTGCTAACGGTGCCCTCTACCCAATCGTGGTGAACCGTGCACTATCAAGTGCTGCACACTGCTCAGCAACGGCTGCAGGTCTGCAAAATAGCCTGCAGATAGGGGTAAGCAGTCTAGCCAGTGCCATTGTGGCTGCGTTTGCGGTTTTGGCGCAGTCTGCGGTTGGCTATGTGATTCTTGGCTGCTTAGCAGTAATGTGGATTGGCTATCTTATTGCCAACCCAGCGGTCACTGAGGAATTAACGATTCCAGATAACTCTCGCGTCGTTAGCGACGAATAGAGACAAAAAAGGGCAACCTTGCACAGTATGCGGGTTGCCCTTTCTAATTATCGACCGTACTTATTATCGACTGGACTTACAGACTTTTCAGTCCCCATTTCTCTGCAGTGGCATCAAAGAAGCCCTGAGTCTTCTTAAGCTCTACCCAGTGGTTCACGTAGTTAATCCATACTTGGTCTTTTTGCGGCAACAGCATAGAGATTGGCGTTGGCTTACGAGGCTCTTCTACTGGCACTATCGCTAGTTGCTTAAACTTGGTCACCAAGGTCGCAGCTTCCACATTTGAGGTCACCGAGACGTCAGCACGGCGCGCTAAAAGCTCTTGGAAATCACGGGCTGGTGCTTCAATGACAATATGTTCGGCTTCTGGGAAGAAATCTTTAACCATCTTCTCTTGCACCGTCCCTAGCGTCGCTGCAACCTTAACACCAGGCTTGTTGAAATCTGCCCAATCCGCGTACTTTTCAAGATCTTTCTTCTGTACCACAGGCACAAAAGCTAAGTAAAAATACGGCTGGCTGTATCCCGCGACCTTAGCGCGAGACATGTTAAGCGATGCGCTTCCCGTGATATCGTACTTGTTGGCAGTGATACCATTAACCAACGTTTTCCAATCGGTCGCGACATACTCAACCTTGACCCCAAGATCTTTGGCAAGCTCAGTAGTGACATCAATATCAAATCCACGATAAGAGTTAGTCGCCGGATCTTTCATGGTCATCGGGTTCCAATCCCCTGTGGTACCTACCCTAAGTATACCTGAGTCTAAGATCTTTTGTAGGCGACTGGTTTCTGCCGCTACCTGCCCAATAGAGAGAAAAGTAATAATAAAACCCAGAATCCACTTCTTCATTGAATAGTCCCTTAAATTATTAAACATTCGTGGTACATCCTTGATAACATAGCAGTAACAGATGGAAATTTCAGAGATTTTAGGGACGATTGTGAGCTATCGATTACTTGCTGTTGTGTTGTGCCTGCCGCTACTAAGTGGTTGTTCTGACTATGAGTGGGGCTGGTATGTACTCGATCCTTCTACCGAACAAGGGAAAACCAACCTCGGATTCTTGTTAGCAGGTTTTAAGGACACCATCTATGTGTCACTGCTGAGTATGGTGTTTGCCATGCTGATAGGCCTACTTGTTGCCTTCCCTGCTCTTTCCAATAAACCTTGGTTACGGGCTATCAACCGCATCTATGTTGAGGTAATACGCTCTATTCCGGTTCTGGTTCTGCTTCTGTGGGTCTATTACGGTATGCCGACGCTACTAGACGTTTCACTCAACCATTTCTGGGCTGGCGTGATAGCACTGACTATCGCTGAAAGTGCTTTTATGGCCGAGGTCTTTCGTGGTGGCATTCAAGCCGTGACTCGCGGTCAACATGAAGCGGCAGAGTCATTAGGGCTCAACTATTGGCAGAAAATGCGCTTGGTGATTTTACCTCAGGCGTTTAGGCAGATACTGCCGCCGCTGGGGAATCAATTTGTCTACATCTTAAAGATGTCTTCGCTGGTCAGTGTGATTGGCTTAAGCGACTTAACCAGGCGTGCCAATGAGCTGGTGGTTAACGAGTACTTACCATTAGAAATCTATACCTTCCTGGTATTGGAGTACTTAGTGCTGATTCTATTGGTTTCTCAAGCCGTACGCTGGTTAGAAAAAAGGATAGCGATCCCGAGTCATTAACCACCAGCACGGCATGCAAAAGGTTTTAATAAAGTACACAGAAACCAAAAAGGGTCTCAATGAGACCCTTTTTCACTATCAGAGTGTAATCGTCATTACTTTTTCTTTACTGGACGCTGCCAGCCTGTGATCTTGCGCTCTTTGGCGCGAGTGATCACTAACTCACCTTCAGCTACGTCTTTGGTTAAGGTTGTACCCGCACCAATCGTTGCACCATCAGCAATCGTCACGGGTGCGACTAACTGGCTGTCTGAGCCAACAAACACATCGTTTCCGATAATGGTCTTAAACTTATTCGCGCCATCGTAGTTACAGGTGATCACACCCGCCCCAACGTTAGTACGTTGACCGATCTCAGCATCGCCAAGATAAGTAAGGTGGTTCGCTTTAGAACCTTCACCTAGGCGTGCATTTTTCACCTCAACGAAGTTACCCACGTGAGAGTCATTGCGCATATCTGCACCAGGGCGCAGGCGAGTGAATGGACCTACGGTACATTTCTCACCAACGGTCGCACCTTCAATCACACTGTAGGGCCGCACAATGGTGTTGTCATCGATTTCACAGTCTTTCAGCACACAGCCAGTGCCAATCACCACGTTATCACCTAGCGTTACGCTACCTTCGATGATGACGTTAGTGTCAATTTCTACGTCCATACCACACTGCAACTGACCACGCAGGTCAAAGCGAGCTGGGTCACGCAGCATAACGCCCTGCTCTAGCAGCTTCTGCGCTTGCATCGATTGGAATGCACGCTCTAGACGCGCTAACTGAGCGCGGTCGTTGACGCCTTCAACCTCAATTGGATTCGCTGGGTGCACCGCTTCAACTGCACGGCCTTCGTCGTGCGCTGCTGCAATCACGTCTGTTAAGTAGTATTCGCCCTGCGCATTATCGTTGCTAAGGCCTGATAGCCAGCGCTTAAGATCGCCACCAGTTGCAACCATTACACCTGTGTTGATCTCTTTAATCAGCTTCTGCTCTTCGGTGGCATCTTTTTGCTCGACGATAGCCACTACCGGGCCATTCTTACGCACAATGCGGCCATAACCCATTGGGTTATCCAGCACGACAGTAAGCAGTGCAATACCGCCTGTTGGCTGCGCATCTAATAGGTTTTCAATGGTTTGTTCTGAAATCAGAGGGACGTCACCATAAAGCACCAGAACTTTCTCGTCATCGGCTAGATAAGATGATGCTTGGTCAACTGCGTGACCCGTACCCAGTTGGTCTGCCTGCAGAACCCAGTTGACGGTTTCTTGCTCGAGAGCCGATTTCATTAAGTCGCCACCATGACCATACACCAGGTGGATGTTTTGAGATCCCAAACCTTCACAAGTATCGATGACATGTTTCACCATCGGCTTACCCGCTAGGGTATGCAAGACTTTCGGTTTATTGGAATACATGCGGGTTCCCTTTCCCGCGGCGAGTACAACTGCGCTGAACTTCATTATTATCAAACCATTGACGTTAAAAAACTGTCCTTATTTTAGCTGTGAATAGCACAAGAGTTAATGTTGATAAGCAAATTTGCGATAAAAAATAAGCAAAAAGGCGACCTAACGGTCGCCTTTCTCATCGCGGTCAATCTAATCGAGCTAGATTAACGACGTTTTTTTGTCAGTTCGATTACTCGAAGCTGAGCAATGGCTTTAGCCAGTTCACTGGCCGCTTGCGCGAAGTCCATGTCGCCATGCTGATTAGAAATAGATTCTTCAGCTTTGCGCTTGGCTTCTTCTGCCTTCGCTGCGTCTAGTTCTTCACCACGGATAGCCGTATCAGCCAGTACAGTCGCTGTACCAGGCTGAACTTCTACAATACCACCAGAGACATAAATGAACTCTTCGTGGCCGTGCTGTTTAACGATACGCACCATACCAGGCTGAATAGCGGTCAGCAGCGGTGTGTGACCATGGAAAATACCAAGTTCACCTTCGCTACCGGACACCTGGAACGTTTCTACGCGACCAGAGAAAAGCTTTTTCTCCGCGCTTACTACGTCTAGGTGAAAGGTTATTGCTGCCATATCGCCTCCTATTTAGCCTTATAGCTTCTTAGCATTCTCGATAGCATCGTCGATAGTACCGCAGTACATGAACGCTTGCTCTGGAATGTCATCGTAGTCACCAGCTAGTAGACCTTTGAAGCCACGTAGAGTCTCTTTAAGAGGTACGTAGATGCCAGGGTCGCCAGTAAATACTTCCGCTACGTGGTAAGGCTGAGTTAGGAAGCGCTCAATCTTACGAGCACGAGATACAACTTGCTTATCTTCTTCAGATAGCTCGTCCATACCTAGGATCGCGATGATGTCTTTCAGCTCTTTATAACGCTGCAGTGTTTGCTGCACACCACGAGCAACCTCGTAGTGCTCTTGACCAACAACTAGAGGATCAAGCATACGAGATGTTGAATCTAGTGGGTCAATCGCTGGGTATAGACCCATAGCAGCGATGTTACGGTTAAGTACAACCGTTGCATCCAAGTGCGCGAACGTTGTTGCTGGAGACGGGTCAGTCAAGTCATCCGCTGGTACGTATACCGCCTGTACAGACGTGATAGAACCAGTCTTAGTTGACGTGATACGCTCCTGTAGTACACCCATCTCTTCTGCAAGAGTTGGCTGGTAACCTACTGCAGATGGCATACGACCTAGAAGTGCCGATACCTCTGTACCTGCAAGTGTGTAACGGTAGATGTTATCAACAAACAGTAGTACGTCACGACCTTCGTCACGGAAACGTTCTGCCATTGTTAGACCAGTCAGAGCAACACGTAGACGGTTACCTGGTGGCTCGTTCATCTGACCGTAAACCATTGCTACTTTTGATTCTTCAGGGTTTTCAACGTTTACAACGCCTGCTTCCTGCATCTCAAAGTAGAAATCGTTACCTTCACGAGTACGCTCACCTACACCCGCAAATACGGATAGGCCTGAGTGTTGCAGTGCGATGTTGTTGATAAGCTCCATCATGTTAACGGTCTTACCTACACCTGCACCACCGAATAGACCGATTTTACCACCCTTAGCGAATGGACAAACCAAGTCGATTACTTTAACACCCGTTTCTAGAAGAGCGACTTCGTTAGATTGCTCTTCGTAGCTTGGCGCTTCACGGTGAATCGCATAGCTTTCTTCTGCACCGATCTCACCACACTCGTCAATCGCATCACCAAGTACATTCATGATACGACCAAGAGTCTTAGTACCTACTGGTACTGAGATTGGCGCGCCTGTGTTCTCTACTGTTACGCCACGACGTAAACCATCAGAGCTACCCATTACGATACAACGAACTACGCCACCGCCTAGCTGTTGTTGAACTTCAAGAACAAGACGCTCTTTAGAGTCCGTTACGTTTAGAGCATCGTATACACTTGGTACGTCGCTCTGTGGGAACTCTACGTCGACTACCGCACCGATGATCTGTACGATCTTACCTGTAGCCATCGTTAATCCTCTAATCTATTTCGTTTTACCTAAGCTTAAACCGCAGCTGCGCCGCCAACGATTTCTGATAGTTCTTGTGTGATAGCCGCTTGACGCGCCTTGTTGTACACAAGCTCTAGATCATCAATCAGGTTGGTCGCATTGTCCGTTGCAGCTTTCATTGCAATCATTCGAGCCGCTTGCTCACAAGCAAGGTTCTCTACCACACCTTGATACACTTGAGATTCGATATAACGAAGCAATAGTGCGTCTAGTAGTGGTTTTGGCTCAGGCTCATAAATGTAGCCCCATGAATGTTCGCGCTGCATCTCGTCACTGTCAGATTTAGGCAGAGGTAGCAATTGATCGATCGTTGGTTCCTGAATCATAGTGTTCACAAAGTGGTTATACACTACGTACAGGCGATCCAATTCGCCTTCGTCATATTTCTTCAGCATGACGCCTACAGTACCGATTAGGTCTTCAAGACTAGGCTCATCACCCAGACCAGACACCTGTGCCGCTACTTTAGCACCGCTGTTGTTAAAGAATGCCGTTGCTTTTGAGCCAATCACAGCCAGCTCAACTTCAGCACCTTTTTGTTTCCAATCCTGCATCTCTAGGACAGCTTTTTTGAACAAGTTAATGTTCAAGCCGCCACAAAGACCACGGTCGGTAGAAATAATGACATAACCAACACGCTTGGCTTCACGCTCTTCTAGGTACGGATGTTGGTACTCTAGGTTTGCGTTAGCCAAATGACCGATCACTTTACGCATAGTTTCAGCGTATGGACGAGAAGCTTCACGCGCGTCTTGCGAACGACGCATTTTCGAAGCTGCTACCATTTCCATCGCTTTCGTAATTTTCTGAGTGCTTTTCACACTACCGATTTTATTACGTATCTCTTTTGCGCCGGCCATCGTTACTCTCCATAAGTGGTGACCAGAAGGTCACCCACCAATTACCAAGTCTGAGTTGCTTTGAAATCGTCAGTCAGTTTCTTAAGCTGAGCTTCGATATCGTCGTTGTAAGCACCCGTAGTGTTGATCTCTTTAGCAAGATCAGCATATTGACTGTGAGCATACGATAGAAGCGCTGCTTCGAAGTCTAGAATCTTGTTGATTTCAACATCATCTAGGTAGCCGCGCTCAACAGCAAAGATAACTAGCGCTTGGTCAAATACAGACATAGGAGCGTATTGCTTCTGCTTCATTAGCTCTGTAACTTTTTGACCGTGGCTTAGCTGACGCTTAGTTGCTTCATCTAGGTCAGATGAGAACTGTGCGAATGCCGCTAGTTCACGATAAGCCGCTAGTGCAGTACGGATACCGCCAGATAGCTTCTTAATGATCTTAGTCTGTGCTGAACCACCTACACGAGATACTGAGATACCTGGGTCAACAGCTGGGCGTACACCCGCGTTGAAGGCTTCAGTTTGTAGGAAGATCTGACCATCGGTAATCGAGATTACGTTCGTAGGTACGAATGCAGATACGTCACCCGCTTGAGTTTCGATGATAGGAAGAGCAGTCAAAGAACCCGTCTTACCTTTCACTTCACCATTAGTGAAACGTTCTACGTACTCTTCGTTTACACGAGCTGCACGCTCTAGTAGACGTGAGTGAAGGTAGAATACGTCACCTGGGAATGCCTCACGGCCTGGTGGACGTTTAAGTAGTAGAGAGATCTGACGGTAAGCTACCGCTTGCTTAGATAGGTCATCATAAACAATCAGAGCATCTTCACCACGGTCACGGAAGTATTCACCCATTGCACAACCAGAGTATGGCGCAAGATATTGCAGTGCAGCAGATTCAGAAGCAGAAGCAACCACTACGATAGTGTTTGCAAGTGCACCGTGTTCTTCCAGTTTACGTACTACGTTTGCGATAGTAGAAGCCTTTTGGCCAATCGCTACGTAGATTGAGAAGATACCAGAGTCTTTCTGGTTGATGATTGCATCGATCGCCATCGCGGTTTTACCGATCTGACGGTCACCGATGATAAGCTCACGCTGACCACGACCGATTGGGATCATTGAGTCAACTGACTTATAACCAGTTTGTACTGGCTGATCAACCGATTTACGGTCGATTACACCAGGTGCAATCATTTCGACTGGTGACGTAAGCTTAGCTTCAATTGGACCTTTGCCATCGATTGGCTCACCTAGCGTGTTTACAACACGACCAAGCATTTCTGGACCAACTGGCACTTCAAGAATACGACCAGTACCTGTTACTTTCATGCCTTCCTTAAGGTTGGCATAAGGGCCCATTACTACCGCACCAACCGAGTCACGCTCAAGGTTAAGTGCTAGTGCATAACGGCCACCCGGTAATTCAATCATTTCACCTTGCATCACGTCCGCTAGGCCGTGAATGCGAATGATACCATCGCTTACCGATACGATAGTACCTTCATTACGAGCTTCACTCACAACATCGAAAGATTCGATACGCTGCTTGATTAGGTCGCTAATTTCTGTGGAATTAAGTTGCATGCTCCAATCCCCATCAAGACTGCATTGCTTCACTCAGGCGGTTCAAACGACCACGTGCTGAGTTATCAATTACAAGATCTCCGGCTCGAATAATAACCCCACCAAGTAGGGTCTCATCTACACTGCAATTCAGCTTAACTTTGCGTTCAAGACGCTTTTCAAGTTTGTTGCTGATCTCAGTACGTTGCTCTTCAGTTAGTTCAGATGCAGAAATAACATCTACATCTACTTGCTTTTCTAGCTCTTTTTTAAGTTCTAGAAACTCAACTAACACATAAGGCAACGCCACTAGTCGACCATTTTCAGCCATTACCTTAACCAGGTTCTGACCAAATTCATCAAACTGTTCACCACCAATTGCGTTGAAAATTTCAGCCACTCGCGTCGCTGTTACAGAGCCTGAAATCAGGTCTGCAATTTCATCGTTCTTAGCGATTGCAGCGGCAAACGTTAGCATTTCGACCCACTGGTCTATCGCTTGTTTTTCCACCGCAAAGTCAAATGCTGCTTTAGCATAGGGGCGTGCGATTGTAGTCAATTCAGACATATGCGCCCCTCGCTTTAAAGTTTCGCAGTAATATTGTCGAGAATATCTTTTTGCGCATCTTTATCGATACTACGCTCAAGAATCTTCTCAGCACCAGCTACAGCCAGAGTTGCAACCTGTTTGCGCAGGTCATCACGAGCACGGTTACGTTCCGCTTCGATTTCCGCTTCAGCTTGCTTTAGGATGTTTTGACGTTCTGCCAAAGCTTCCTCACGAGCTTCATCGATAATCTGTGCTTTACGCTTGTTTGCTTGCTCAATAACCTCGGTTGCAGTGCGCTTCGCTTCTTTCAATTGATCAGAAGCGTTGGCTTGTGCTAGATCCAAGTCTTTTGCAGCGCGTTCAGCCGCTGACAAACCGTCAGCAATTTTTTTCTGACGCTCTTCAATCGCATTCATGATTGGCGGCCATACATATTTCATGCAGAACCACACAAACATTGCGAATGAGATTGCTTGACCTAGCAGAGTTGCGTTCATATTCACAACAGCTACCCCTCTAAAGATTCATTGACGAGCTAAAGTTTAATCAGGTGACAAGTCCAAAACTTGTCGGAGAAAATACTGATTAACCTAGCTGACCAACGAATGGGTTCGCGAATGTGAATAGAAGTGCGATAACAACACCAATCATAGGAACCGCATCAAGTAGACCAGCGATGATGAACATCTTAACTTGAAGCATCGGAGCCATTTCAGGTTGACGAGCAGCACCCTCTAGGAATTTACCACCCAAAAGACCAAAACCGATCGCAGTACCGAATGCAGCCATACCAATGATGATACCTACGGCGATTGCAGAAAAGCTCAGTAAAGTTTCCATTACTATCTCCAATTTATAGTTGTTGGCTAAAATTTGCCTAAATAAAACGCGTTAATATTAGTGATTGTCTTCGTGAGCCATCGATAGATAAACAATCGTTAGCATCATAAATACGAAGGCCTGAATCAAAATAACTAGAATATGGAATATCGCCCATGGTAGTGAGCCCATCCATTGTAAATACCATGGCAGCATTGCCGCACAAAGGATGAAGACCACCTCACCCGCAAACATGTTACCGAATAGACGCATACCGAGTGATAGTGGCTTTGAAAGCAAAGACACAACCTCAATAAGCATGTTAAATGGAATCATGATTGGGTTATTAAATGGGTGTAGAGTCAACTCTTTTGTAAAGCCCACTAGACCTTTTACTTTGATGCTGTAGTAGATCATCAGAGCAAAAACACCTAGCGCCATAGCCATGGTGATATTGACATCAGCAGAAGGAACCACTTTCAAATAAGGGATACCCATCTGCTCTGCTGGATAAGGTAGAAAGTCAATTGGCACAAGGTCCATGACGTTCATTAAAAATACCCAACAGAAGATAGTTAGTGCTAAAGGCGCGATTAGCGCATTGCGTCCATGAAAGGTTTCTTTGACGTTTTCGTCAACGAATTCCACAATCATTTCAACAAAACACTGCAGCTTGCCTGGCACACCAGCTGTTGCTTTCTTAGCTACTGAACGAAATACTCCAAGGAATATTAAACCAGTGAACACAGAAAAAAACAGGCTATCGATATGTACGTTCCAGAAACTTGTCTCCTCCACTAAACCTAAACTTCCCAAAGAAAGGTTAGTCAAGTGGTGAGAAATGTATCCGGCCGATGTTAGCGCTTCACCTGGCGCAGCCATAACTCATCCTATTTTTTGTTGTTAACGAAAATTACTGGAGCCATAAGGTTAATTAAGACGACCAGTAAAAATGTGAGATTCAAGGGAATCACTTCCACCTGAATATACATGTAAGCTATTGAGAATAGGGAGGCAATAATAAGGATTTTCAGGGCAACACCCGCATAGAAAGACGCGGCAACTTTTTTCGCTGCCCGAGCCCCACTAAACAGAAATGCGCACAACGCAAAAACAGCATTCGCGATAACAAAACTGCCACCACCAATGAGCGCTGAAATTCCCCACTCAGCATTTACAGCCACTGTCATCCCAACAGCCACTAACGTAACCGCACTGGCCTGTATCAGTAACAAACGCTTTGCAAGCGCCCGCCCTGGTTTAGCTAATGCCGCTACCATGTATTCTTACCTTTAGTTCTATCCACTTTGCACCTAATAACTACTGTGCTGGGAGATTGGCGAAAATTATACTTTCTACCAAAGTTATTGCAATCAAAGCGTATCAAAAAGATACACTTTCATTCACAAAACCATAACTTTCGCACATAAATTGCATTTATAAATAATTGATGTAGGTCAATTATCTCATTTAGCTCTCAAGCTTGGCAATAAGTTGCTCCAATTTGTGAGGTTCATCAAGACTTATCGTTACCTTGGCTTTTCCACTCGCGTTTCTTACCAAAGACACTTTCGCACCAAGTTTTTCACTCAAACGTAGCGAAATTTCTTGTGCATCACGGTCTTCTGACTGTTTTTTCTCAGAAGAGTTCGGTTTTAAGCACTTTTTCACTAAGTCTTCGGTCTGTCGCACGGTGAGCTGCTTCTTGGCAACGGCTTGTGCGATTTCGCACTGCACATCCCCCTCTAGCGCAAGTAGCGCACGCGCATGACCCATGTCGATCTGTTTGCTCTCCACCAGTTTTTTCACTGGTGCTTCAAGCTGGTTTAGCCTCAACAGGTTACTGACTGCGGTTCGTGACTTACCAATCACATCCGCGACCTGCTGATGGGTAAGTTCAAACTCATCTTGCAAACGTTCAAGCGCTTGAGCTTCCTCGATCGCATTGAGATCTTCACGTTGAATGTTCTCGATCAACGCCATGGCTACCGCCGCGCGATCTTGGACATTTTTTATCAAGCAAGGGACCATTTTTAATCCCGCTTGTCGCGCGGCACGCCAACGACGCTCACCGGCGATGATCTCAAACTGATCGTGTCCGACATTTCGTACAACAATCGGTTGGATAATTCCTTGAGATTGGATGGATGCAGCCAGTTCTTCCAGAGCTTCAGGCGCCATATCTTTTCTTGGCTGATAAATGCCTGGACGAAGGCTGTTAATTGACAGTTCAGTAAGCTGTCCATCACTGGATAGCGTCTGACTTTGAGTTGCCACCTGCTGCTTTTCTCGTGCAAGCGAACTAGTCGACAACAGGGCGTCTAGTCCTTTCCCTAAACCACGTTTAGACATCGAATCTTTTTCCTTAAGAGCGTTAAGCCGTTACTTCTTCTCGTCGTAGCATCTCACCAGCCAACGCTAAATACGCTTTTGCCCCGGCGGAGTACTTGTCATAGTACATCGCTGGTTTGCCATGGCTTGGTGCCTCTGCGAGGCGTACGTTCCTAGGGATAACGGTTCGGTAGACTTTGTCGCCGAAGTGTTTTTTCAATTGCTCTGAAACTTCGTTGGCTAGACGGTTTCTTGGGTCGTACATGGTACGAAGCAAACCTTCAATTTTAAGATTTTCGTTGACCACAGCCGCCAGCTTACTGATGGTATCCATCAGTGCGGTTAGACCTTCCAGAGCAAAATACTCACATTGCATCGGCACAAGCACAGAGTCTGCTGCAGCCATCGCGTTAATTGTAAGTAGGTTCAAAGAGGGAGGACAATCGATAAAGATGAAATCATAGTTATCACGGATTGGCGTTAACGCATGTTTCAAACGAACTTCGCGCGCAAACACCTCCATAAGCTTGATTTCTGCAGCAGTTACGTCCCCGTTCGCTGCAATTAGGTCAAATTGGCCAGAGGTATCGGTGCACACCACTTGCTCAAAAGGTAGCTCATCAACCAGTAAATCGTAAGCAGTTGTTTCAACCTGATACTTATCGACCCCACTGGCCATTGTCGCATTGCCTTGTGGATCGAGGTCAATCACCAACACTTTACGCTTTGTCGCCGCCATCGAGGCAGCTAAGTTAATACAAGTGGTCGTCTTTCCAACCCCACCTTTCTGATTCGCGATAGCGACAATTTTTCCCACGACAAGCTCTCCGTTATCCCTTCTTGGATAAGATTACAAGATGACGGTCACCTTCCAACTCAGGAACTTGCAAAGGTTTGATTTCGATCACAGAACACCACGACGGCAGCTCAGTGATCTCCTGATCATGGAGTTGACCCTTTAAAGCATAAAAGCGACCAGACTGAGGTTTTGGTAAATGTTCACACCAGTTCACCATGTCTGTCATCGACGCAAATGCACGACTCAATACTCCATCAAAGCCTTCTCCCGCGTCAAATTCTTCCACTCGAGATTGGACTGGACTGACATTTTTAATCTTCAGTTCGTGCGCAACCTGCTTAATGAAACGAATTCGCTTGCCAAGGCTATCAAGCAGAGTGAATGACTTAGTTGGGTGCATGATAGCCAGCGGAACACCTGGTAATCCAGGGCCAGTGCCGACATCGATAAAACGCTCACCCTCAAGATGCTCACCAACGATGATGCTATCAAGAATATGTTTCACTAACATCTCTTCAGGGTGACGAACCGAGGTCAAGTTGTAAGCTTTGTTCCACTTGTCAAGAAGCTGAACGTAACCGACAAGCTGTTCACGTTGAAGTTCAGAGACCTCTAATGAGGTCTCTGCAATAAGTTGATCAAGTTTTACTCTTAAGTTGCTCACGCAGCTTCACCTTTTTTAAGCACGCCTTGTTTCTTCAAATAAACCAACAGGATTGAGATCGCAGCTGGCGTAATACCTGAAATACGCGACGCAATACCGATCGTTTCCGGTTTAGCTTCAGTAAGCTTCGCCACCACCTCATTAGAGAGCCCTTTAACATCACGGTAATCAAGATCCGCGGGGATCTTAGTATTTTCGTGACGCAGCGATTTCTCGATCTCGTCTTGCTGTCTCTGGATGTAACCTTCGTATTTCACTTGGATCTCAACTTGCTCGCTCGCTTGGCTGTCTTCAAGAGCCGGAGCAAACATATCAAGCGCCGTCAGTTGTGAATACGTTAGCTCTGGACGACGTAAAAGATCTTCACCACTCGCTTCACGGGAAATCGGCGTTTTTAACAAAGTATTCAATGCATCAACCCCTTCAGATTTTGGATTAATCCATGTCTCTTTCAGGCGCTGGCGCTCTTTGGCCATATTATCCACTTTCTCGTTGAAACGGCTCCAACGTTGTTCATTAATCAAACCAAGCTCATGTGCTTTTTCGGTCAGACGAATATCGGCATTGTCCTCACGCAGCAACAGACGGTATTCCGCGCGAGAGGTAAACATACGGTACGGCTCTTTGGTGCCCATCGTTGATAGGTCATCAATCAGAACGCCCATGTAAGCTTGGTCACGGCGTGGGCTCCAGCCCTCTTTGCCTTGTGAGTACAAGCTTGCATTCAGACCCGCCATTAGACCTTGCGCCGCAGCTTCCTCATAACCTGTTGTGCCGTTGATTTGTCCAGCAAAGAACAAACCGGAGATAAATTTGGTTTCGTAGGTTTGCTTCAAATCGCGCGGATCGAAGAAATCGTACTCAATGGCGTAGCCAGGACGAACGATATGCGCATTTTCGAAGCCTTTCATCGAACGAACAATTTGCACCTGAACATCAAACGGCAAGCTAGTTGAAATACCGTTCGGATACAGCTCATGAGTCGTCAAACCTTCAGGCTCGATAAAGATCTGGTGGCTGTTCTTATCGGCAAAACGCATCACTTTGTCTTCAATCGATGGACAATAGCGCGGACCAATACCTTCGATCACTCCCGCATACATTGGACTGCGATCGAGGTTGTTGCGGATCACTTCATGAGTGCTTTCATTGGTATGCGTAATGAAGCATGGGATCTGCGTTGGATGCTGAGTGCGTTGACCCATGAATGAAAATACAGGGGTTGGGTTATCACCATGTTGTACTTCAAGTTCAGAAAAGTTCACACTGCGAGCATCGATGCGTGGAGGCGTACCTGTTTTCAAACGATCCACTCTAAAGGGCAGCTCACGAAGACGACGAGCAAGCGCAATCGAAGGCTGATCGCCCATACGTCCACCAGATGAGCTTTCCATACCGATGTGGATCTTACCACCTAAGAAGGTACCAACGGTGAGAACGACAGACTGCGCGTGGAACTTAAGTCCCATCTCGGTGACGACACCGCGTACTTGATCTTGTTCTACGATCAAGTCATCCACAGACTGTTGGAATAGTGTTAGATTTGGCGTGTTTTCAAGAGCATGACGAACATACGCTTTGTAAAGCGCACGATCTGCTTGTGCGCGAGTTGCACGAACAGCAGGGCCCTTAGACGCATTGAGCGTACGGAACTGAATACCAGCATGATCGATGGCTTCTGCCATTAGACCACCCATAGCATCGACTTCCTTAACCAAGTGGCCTTTACCAATGCCACCAATTGCTGGGTTGCATGACATCTGGCCCAACGTATCAATGTTGTGCGTTAACAGAAGTGTCTTTTGCCCAGTGCGAGCAGATGCGAGTGCGGCTTCCGTTCCTGCATGTCCGCCACCTACAACGATGACGTCAAATGTTTCGTGATAAAGCATGAACCGACCTCAGTATTCAATCGATAAAATAGACAAACCAAAAGGAGCGGTATTCTACCGCTTTTCTGGTATTGAGAAAATCGCTTTTAAAACATTTTGGATCTAAGAAATAAGAATATAAAGATAAGATCTATATATATGATCTTTTATTAGATCTATTATTAGGATCCACGATCTCTGTGGATAACTCAAAAATGATCAACAATACCATGGATCTTTTTGAGATCGATTGCTGTGATCTAGCGTTGATCTGGGACTGTATTAGCTGGGATCAAAACGGCATGTTATACACAAGGGAGTGGGGGATCAAAACTTGTTCTTTGGATAAATATAGGTTTTTCACCGGAAAGATCATGTTTTATCCACAGACGGATAGGTCAAATAGTGCGCAATTGGATTTGGTTTAGTAGAAAAAGTTACTCACAGGCACAAAAAAAGCGGCTTATGCCGCTTTTTTCACACGCATTGTGTTTGATAAAACATGGTGTCTATTGAAACTTGCTCAGGTGCTCATTGAGCCACTCTTCGGCTGCATCTTCTGGTACGGGATGGTTGAGAATGTCGATCTCCAAGCAGTCCGTCAGTGGCGTGCCACCAATATCCTCAAGTAGCGAGTAAGCATGTTTGCCTGCTGCGCAGAAGGTGTCATAGCTAGAGTCGCCAATACCAACCACCGCAAACTTTACTTCAGACATGCGAGGTGGGGTCGCTTGCAGCGCAGCAATAAACGGCTGAATGTTATCTGGATATTCTCCCGCACCGTGCGTTGAGGTGATAACCAGCCAAGTGCCTTGTGCAGGGATGTCTGCAAGCTCTGGTTGGTTATGGATAGTGGTCTCTAAACCTTGTTCTACCAGCAAGTCACTAAGATGGTCGCCGACATACTCTGCAGCGCCAAGTGTACTGCCTGTGATGATATGAATCATTGATGTTCCTTTTTCAATACCGCTTATTTACCAATACAGAAAGACGAGAAGATACGTCCGAGTAGATCATCAGAGCTGAACTCGCCAGTGATCTCATTCAAATGTTGCTGAGCAATACGTAGCTCTTCTGCCAAAATTTCGCCCGCCATATAGCCTTCTAGCTGCTGCTGGCCAATATCAAGGTGTTCGGCGGCGCGCTCCAAGGCATCAAGGTGGCGGCGACGAGCCATAAAGCCACCTTCACTGGCACCAGAGAAACCCATAATTGACTTAAGGTGCTCGCGAAGGGCTGGTACACCTTCACCTGTGCGCGCAGAAAGACGAATCAACGTCGGATCGTTAACGTGACAGATCCCCAGAGTTTCACCGGTTTCATCGACCTTGTTGCGGATCACGGTGATACCGATCGACTCTGGGAGGCGATCAATAAAGTCAGGCCAAATCTCTTTTGGATCCGTAGCATCGGTTGTGGTGCCATCAACCATAAACAGCACACGATCGGCTTGCTCGATCTCTTCCCAAGCACGCTCAATACCAATGCGTTCCACCTCGTCAGAAGCATCACGTAGACCTGCGGTATCAATGATATGCAGTGGCATACCATCAATATGGATGTGCTCACGTAGAACATCACGTGTGGTTCCAGCAATATCGGTCACAATCGCCGACTCTTTACCAGAGAGGGCGTTGAGTAGGCTTGATTTACCCGCATTTGGGCGCCCAGCAATGACCACTTTCATGCCTTCACGCATGATGGCACCTTGATTGGCTTCTTTGCGAACAGAATCGAGATTGTCGATGATGGTCTGTAGATCGCCCGCCACTTTACCGTCGGCGAGGAAGTCGATTTCTTCTTCAGGGAAGTCAATCGCCGCTTCAACATAGATGCGTAAATGGATGAGTGATTCCACCAGCACTTGAATGCGTTTCGAGAACTGACCTTGCAGTGATTGCAGGGCTGATTTGGCCGCTTCTTCTGAACTGGCATCAATCAAGTCGGCAATCGCCTCGGCTTGGGTTAAGTCCATTTTGTCGTTGAGGAACGCACGCTCACTGAACTCACCCGGTCTGGCAGGGCGAACACCTGGAATGAGCAGAATACGTTTAATTAGCATATCCATCACCACAGGGCCACCGTGGCCTTGAAGCTCAAGAACATCTTCACCGGTAAATGAGTGCGGATTAGGGAAGTAAAGCGCAATACCTTGGTCGAGTTCGCCGCCATTTTCATCTTTGAAAGGCAGATAGTCAGCGTAGCGAGGCTTGAGAGTTTTGCCTGTTACTTGCTGTGCGACTTCTTGAGCCAAAGGGCCAGAAACGCGAATGATGCCCACGCCACCGCGGCCTGGGGCTGTGGCTTGTGCCACAATGGTGTCTGTTGTCATTGAATTGCCTATTCGCCGTGCTTTAGCCAAATTGTAATCATGGTCAATGAAAAAGGCGACCACTAAGGTCGCCTTTTATCTAATCGAATTGGTTTGGACTACTTAGAGTGCAGACCTTTCTTCTCGAGCGATCGGTAGATCAACGTTTGCTGGATAAGCGTTACGATGTTAGAAACCAACCAGTAAAGAACCAGACCTGATGGGAACCATAGGAAGAAGAAGGTAAACATAACCGGCATAAAGGTCATGATCTTCTGCTGCATTGGATCTGTTACCGTCGTTGGGCTCATCTTCTGGATCATGAACATACTTGCACCCATCAGTAGAGGCAGAATGAAGTATGGGTCTTGAGCCGAAAGGTCATGAATCCAACCGAAGAATGGTGAGTGACGAAGCTCAACCGATTCCATTAGCGCCCAGTACAGAGCGATGAAGATAGGCATCTGTAGCAAGATTGGTAGACAGCCACCTAGTGGGTTTACTTTCTCTTTCTTGTACAGTTCCATCATTTCTTGGCTCATGCGCTGACGGTCGTCGCCGATTCGCTCACGCATTGCTTGCAGCTTAGGCTGAAGCATGCGCATTTTCGCCATAGAGGTGTACTGTGCTTTGGTTAGTGGATACATCGCACCACGTACGATGAAGGTCAAACAGATGATAGCTAGACCCCAGTTCACAACGATACCTTGAATGAACGACAGTAGTGTGTGAAGTGGTTTCGCAATGAACCATAACCAGCCGTAGTCAACTACTAGGTCTAGGTTTGGTGCAACTTCAGCCATTTCGGTTTGCAGTTTTGGACCTGCCCAAAGCGTTGCTTTCAATGTTGCTGCTTGGCCATCGGCAATCGTAGTGTTTGGCATACGAACACCGATATCACCTAGGTTACCAATCACGCGAGTGTAAAGGTTAGTACCCGGTGCTTCACGTGGGATCCACGCGGCTGCGAAGTAGTGCTGGATCATCGCTGCCCAACCTTGACCATCAGTCAGGTTAAGAGACAGGTTGCGATCTTGCATATCTTCGAAGCTGTATTTCTTGTAGCGAGTGTCTTGAGTTGAATAAGCACCGCCATTGTAGGTAGGCATTGTGATGCTGCCACCTTTGTCTTGAAGATTTTGACGAAGGTGAGCGTACATGCCGAACGTCGCATTTTGACCAGAGTTGTTGTTTACCGTGTATTCAACATCAACGTCATATTTGCCACGCTTTAGAATGAAGGTTTTGGTGTAGTTGATGCCATTCGCTTCGAATGTCATCGGTACACGTAGCTCATCTTGACCCTCAGCCAGCGTGAAGCTGTCTGCTGATACTGAGTAAGCTGGACGGCTTGTGCTGCTAAGGTCGATACCTTGAGGGCCTACCAGACCACTTTGAGCAATAAACTGGTGACCTTGTGAGTCTTTGAGTAGCTCAAACGGGTCGCTAGATTCCAACTCGGTTGCGTACTCGTTTAGGTTTGCGGTAACAACATCACCGCCCACAGTTGTCACACCTAGAGTCAGTACGTCGGTTTTCACTGTGATGATTTTATCTGCGGCCGCTGTTGTGTGGCCTGGTGCAGGATCATGCTCATCAGCGAAAGATGGCGCAGGTAGAGTACTGCTTTGCGTCTGCTGAGTCGGAACTGGAGCTGGGTTCTTATAAGATTGCCACTGTTGGAACAGCAAAAAAGAAACCAAAGCCAAACCGATTAACAGAATATTACGTTGAGAATCCATCGTTATTTATCTCTGTCTTGTTTTTGGGCTGGTGGTACGGGGTCAAAACCCCCTTCATTCAAAGGATGGCATTTTAATAGACGTTTGCCTGATAACCAACACCCTTTTACAAAACCGTGAGCTTTAAGGGCTTCTATTGCATAAAGAGAGCAAGTTGGGTTGAACCGACAGCGTGGCCCAATAAGAGGACTGATGACCCATCTATAAAAATAGACGAGACCGATTGCTAACCACGCGAGGGGCGAGACAGGCGATGCCATAACTTATCTAGAAGTTGGAATATTTCTTCATTGCTCAGAGTTTGCGCACTCTTTTTCGCAATTACAACAAAATCTTTGCTAGGAAGTTCGTGTTGTTTGTTACGAAAACTTTCACGTACCAGGCGCTTGAAGTGGTTTCTGCCGACAGCTGTTTTAATCTGTTTTTTAGGAACCGCTAGACCAAGACGAGGGTGTGATAGCGAGTTTTTGCGGGCAATGATGGTGAAATGAGGGGAGCCAGCTCGATGAGCTTGCTTAAATACATTTTGGTAATGCTCGGGAGTTAACAAGCGTAACTCCCGAATAAAGGCATGCTTTTTCAAAATAGAAGATTATTTTGAAAGGCGAGCACGGCCTTTAGCACGACGTGCGTTAATTACTTTACGACCGTTCTTAGTCGCCATGCGAGCACGGAAACCGTGAGTACGCTTGCGCTTTAGAACTGAAGGTTGAAAAGTGCGTTTAGACATGGTTATTACCTTTACTGATCAGTAGTTTTAGGTTCTCGTTGAACCCGGCGTGGGACTTATTTCCCGTCTTCTTCTCTATATAGAGATAGAGAGGAAATCCGACGCCTCTCAACAAAGAGGCGGAATTGTAATCACTGACTCGTCAAGAGTCAATAATCAGTTCAACTTCAATTCCAGCCGGCGAATTATACTTTTTGTGAGCTAGAGCGCAAGGATCATTATTAGATCCCAACTTGATTTATGAATTTCTTAAGTTGGATATCCTGTGGATCATTGAATATTTGCTCCGGCGTTCCTTGTTCTACGATATGGCCATTAGCCATGAAGATCACTCTATCTGCGACCTCTTTAGCAAACTGCATTTCGTGGGTCACAACCAACATAGTTTGATGCTGAGTTGCGAGCTTTTTCATAAGGTTAAGTACTTCACCAACCCACTCAGGATCGAGTGCTGAAGTTGGTTCATCGAATAGCAACAGCTCCGGCTGGAGCGCCATAGCGCGGCCAATACCGACACGCTGTTGTTGTCCACCGGATAGGGAAGCAGGGTATTGATCCCCTTTATCACCTAGACCGATGTCATCGAGAATTTGTTGTGCTTTTTCAAGCGCTTGGTCTTTTTTCCAGCCTTTTACGGTGATAAGACCTTCGGCAATGTTTTGACGCGCAGTCATGTGCGCGAACAGAGCGTAATTTTGAAATACAAAGCCGGTTTTACGGCGCAGTGCCAATACTTCGGCATTGGTGTGGTTCTGGCAATCGACCGTCACATCATCAATGGTGATTGTGCCTTTATCTGCTTGCTCAAGAAAGTTTACGCAGCGTAGCAGCGTCGATTTTCCGGTGCCGCTTGAGCCGATAATGACGATGATTTCACCTTGTTTGATATCAATATCGATACCTTTTAGGACTTCTGCATCGCCAAACTGCTTGTGGATATTTTCCAGTTTAATCATCGTTGATATGCCTTGTTCAATCTTTGTTCAGCCCACAGCTGTACGCGAGTAAGCACTAACACCACGCCCCAGTAGATCAGAGCCACTGCCAAGAAAGCCTCAAAGAAGCGGAAGCTGGATGACGCCTCCATTTGCGCCTTGGCCATGATTTCAGCCACGCCGAGCGTAAAGGCCAGCGATGTCGATTTGATCATGTCGATGAAATAGTTCATCAGCGATGGCAAAGCGACACGGGTTGCCTGAGGCAAAATAATGCGGCGCATGGCTTGGCTGGTCGTCATACCCACTGACAAGCTCGCTTCCATCTGGCTGCGATCAATGCCGATGATGGCGGCACGAATGCTCTCTGCCATATATGCGGCGAAGTGAAGTGTTAAACCGATGACTGCCGCACTAAACGCATTCAGTCCGACCATCCATGGGAAAATTTGTGGCAGACCGTAGTAAAGCAAGAACAACTGCACCAAAAGTGGCGTGCCGCGGAAAAAACTGATGTAGAGCTGACTAAGCTGATCAAGGACAGGGATCTTGAAAACACGAATATTCGCTAAGATGACCGACAAGATCAGAGAGAAAAACAGTCCCCATACTGCCATTTCCATCGTAGTGCCAAGATACTTGAGCAGTATCGGCATCAGCTCCAGCATATATTGAAAATCAAATCCCATAACGTTACCAAACTTCTAGAAAAACAAACGCCCACTAACAAGCGTAGTGGGCGTAATAATAGTGATCACTTACTTTTTAGTGATGTCTGCGCCAAACCACTTCTCAGAGATAGCCGCTAGCGTACCATCTGCACGCATGTCTGCCAGTGCCGCATTCACTTCTTGTTGCAGCTTTTGACCTTTTTCGTTGTTCACGAATGGCCATGCGTTCTCAATCGTTTCGAACGGTTCGCCTGCTAGCTGTAGTGGCAGACCTGTCTTCTTGATAAGTTCAAGTGCAGATAGGCGATCCATTACGAATGCATCGGCGCGGCCAAGGGCAACATCGTGTTCAATACCTGTGTCGTAGGTTTTTACGTTGATTTTGTTGTCTTTATCGTAGCTACGTAGTAGATGCTCAAAGTTAGAACCAAGGTTTACCGCCACAGTTTTGCCTGCGAGGTCTTCAATACCTTGAATGCTGTCATTACCTTTGCGAACAGTAATCTGTGCACCATCAATCACGTATGGGTTTGCAAATAGGTATTTCGCTTTACGTGCATCGGTCATAGTGATTTGGTTAGAGATAGTGTCGATACGACCGGTCTCAAGCAAACCAAACAAACCAGAAAAGTTCGCAGTCACGTACTCGACTTTGTAGTCGTTGCGGCGACCAATTTCGTCCCAAAGGTCAACTTCAAACCCTTGTAACTTGTCTTGCTTAACAAAGGTAAATGGGAAGTAGCGACCAGACATGCCGACTTTCACTTCTTGTGCTGTCGCAGCATAAGCTGCTTGAGATACGGTTGCAGAAAGCGCCAAGGCGGTTAATAGACCTTTAATCCAGTTTTTCATTTTACTACTCCTTCTATTTATGGAGAGGGATGTTACTGGTAAAGCTGTCGATAAGTTAAATAACGAGTTGTTATTAACCATAACAAATCCGTGGTTGAACGCTGACTTTTTGCTCATCTCTGTTCAGAGTTTGATCAAATTCGATGACAGCTTGAACACGGATCTATACACAAGTTAGATCATGATTCGAATTTTGTGGGTAGATCTGTGTTTTGTGCATGCGTTTGTGAGTAAAATTAGGGCAATTTGTGGGGATCAAGCCAAATCGACCGAAAAAATTGTGAATAACTTAGATCTTATTCACTGGATCGCCGATCATTTGCTGGCGATCTTGGTTATCAACAGGTAAAATTACCAATCTTTTCCAATTCCAATAAATAGAGTGAGAGCACTGTGTCATCTTCGCTTTGGTTGCAATGTGCGCAACGTCTACAAGAAGAGCTACCCGCTACCGAATTCAGCATGTGGGTTAGACCCCTACAAGCTGAGCTTAATGACAACACCCTAACTCTATTTGCGCCTAACCGCTTTGTACTCGACTGGGTGCGCGATAGATACCTCAACAGCATTAACCGTCTACTAAAAGAGTACTGCGGTAATGATGTGCCGAATCTTCGTTTCGAAGTCGGCAGTAAGCCGGTTTCTGCGCCGCCAGCACCCAAGCCAGTTAAGACTGCTGCTGACGTTGCGGCTGAGTCTTCTGCACCTGCGCAGCTACAAGCGCGCCAACCTGTGCATAAAACCTGGGACAATGAAGCGGAGGTCACTGATATCAATCACCGCTCAAACGTTAACATCAAGCACAAGTTTAATAACTTCGTTGAAGGTAAGTCGAACCAGCTTGGTCTAGCGGCGGCACGTCAGGTGGCAGATAACCCAGGAGCGGCCTATAACCCGCTGTTCTTGTATGGCGGTACCGGTTTAGGTAAAACGCACCTATTGCACGCTGTGGGCAACGCCATTGTTGATAACAAGCCAAACGCGAAAGTGGTGTACATGCACTCGGAGCGTTTCGTTCAGGACATGGTTAAGGCGCTACAAAACAACGCGATTGAAGAATTTAAGCGCTACTACCGCAGTGTTGATGCGCTTCTTATCGATGATATTCAATTCTTCGCCAATAAAGAGCGATCACAAGAAGAGTTTTTCCATACCTTCAATGCACTGCTTGAAGGTAATCAACAGATCATCCTGACATCGGATCGTTATCCGAAAGAGATCAACGGCGTAGAAGATCGCCTTAAGTCTCGCTTCGGTTGGGGTTTGACTGTGGCTATCGAACCACCTGAGTTAGAAACTCGCGTGGCGATCTTGATGAAAAAAGCCGAAGACCACCAAATTCACCTAGCCGATGAAGTTGCATTCTTCATTGCTAAGCGTCTGCGTTCAAACGTTCGTGAGCTGGAAGGCGCTCTAAACCGCGTGATAGCTAACGCCAACTTTACCGGTCGTCCAATAACCATCGATTTTGTTCGTGAAGCGCTGCGTGACTTGCTAGCACTGCAAGAGAAGTTGGTGACGATTGATAACATTCAAAAGACGGTTGCCGAATACTACAAGATTAAAGTCGCGGATCTGCTTTCCAAGCGTCGTTCTCGCTCTGTTGCTCGCCCACGCCAGTTGGCGATGGCGCTAGCCAAAGAGTTGACCAACCACAGCCTGCCAGAGATTGGTGATGCGTTTGGTGGTCGTGACCACACTACCGTGTTGCATGCGTGTCGTAAAATCGCTCAGCTGCGTGAGGAGAGTCATGACATTAAGGAAGACTATTCCAACTTAATTCGCACGCTTTCTTCATAATAGTGGCATAATCACTATAATTAGCATTCAAGTTATTGTATTTCGCAAATAAGTGGCATGGATTGCCATCTTTACGAAGAGTTATCTATGAAATTTACTATCGAACGTCATCACCTACTAAAGCCGTTACAACAAGTTTCTGGTGCACTAGGCGGCCGTCCTACATTACCTATTTTGGGCAACTTGCTTCTTAAAGTAGAAGAAGGGGTGCTTTCTCTTACCGCGACTGACCTTGAGGTAGAGCTGGTAAGTAAGGTGACGTTAGAGAGTGAGTTTGAAGCGGGCAGTGTGACTGTACCTTCACGTAAGTTCCTCGATATCTGTCGTGGTCTGCCTGATGATTCTACGATCACTATCGTATTAGAAGGCGATCGCGTACAAGTACGCTCTGGTCGTAGCCGATTCTCACTATCCACATTGCCAGCAAGCGATTTTCCGAACATTGAAGATTGGCAGCAAGAAGTGGCGGTGACAGTCACTCAAGCCGAGCTTAAGTCGCTGATCGACAAGACTCAGTTCTCAATGGCTAACCAAGATGTGCGTTATTACCTAAACGGTATGTTGTTTGAGTTAGACCAAACAACATTGCGCTCAGTGGCGACCGATGGTCACCGTATGGCGGTGGCAACGGTGGCGCTAGAAGGCAGCTTTGACAACAAACAGATCATTGTGCCGCGAAAAGGTGTACAGGAGCTTTCTAAGCTTCTAGATGCACCAGAGCAGCCAGTAACACTGCAAATTGGCAGTTCTAACATCCGTGCCGAAGTGAACAACTATGTCTTTACTTCTAAGCTTGTTGATGGTCGTTTCCCAGATTATCGCCGCGTAATGCCTCAAAATACCGATAAGACTCTCGAGACAAACTGTGATGAGTTACGCCAAGCGTTCTCCCGTGCCGCGATTCTATCGAATGAGAAATTCCGTGGCGTTCGTGTGAACCTGGCGGACAACGAGATGCGCATTACGGCTAATAACCCAGAGCAAGAAGAAGCAGAAGAGATGCTCGATGTGAACTTCCAAGGTGAAGCGCTCGAGATTGGTTTCAACGTTTCTTACGTTCTCGATGTACTTAACACGCTTCGCTGCGACCAAGTACGTATATCGATGTCCAATGCCAACGCCAGTGCGTTGATTGAAAACAGCGAAGATGACAGTGCCATGTACGTGGTGATGCCAATTCGTCTCTAAGACGAGCATGACGTTATGCCGCTTACGCGTTTAATCGTACAGCAATTTCGAAATATTAAAGCCTGTGATATTGAACTATCTACAGGCTTTAACTTTATTATCGGCCCCAACGGCAGTGGCAAAACCAGCTTGTTGGAGGCGATCTATTTGCTTGGTCATGGGCGCTCATTTAAGAGTTCTCTCACCGGTCGAGTGATACAAAATGACTGCCAAGAGCTGTTTGTACATGGCCGTTTTTTGAACTCGGATCAATTTGAGATACCCATTGGCATTAATAAGCAGCGTGATGGCTCAACAGAGGTTAAAATAGGCGGTCAATCTGGGCAAAAGTTAGCTCAGCTTGCCAAGGTTCTGCCGCTGCAACTTATCCATCCAGAGGGCTTTGAATTGCTCACTGATGGCCCTAAGTTTCGTCGGGCATTTATCGACTGGGGTGTGTTTCACTCTGAGCCAGGTTTTTTTGAGGCTTGGGGGCGTTTTAAGCGTCTCAGTAAGCAGCGCAATGCGCTACTTAAGACTGCCACCAGCTACCGAGAGTTAAGTTACTGGGATAGAGATTTAGCCCAGCTTGCTGAGCAAATCGATGGTTGGCGCCGCAGCTATGTCGAGCAAATGAAAATCTTGGCTGAAGAAATGTGTCAGTCTTTTCTGCCGGAGTTTGAAATCAAACTCGGTTATTACCGTGGCTGGGAAAAAGACACGCCGTATGGCGAGCTCTTAGAACGTAGCTTTGAGCGTGACCAAAGTTTGGGGTACACCTTTAGTGGCCCAAATAAAGCCGATTTAAGAATTAAAGTGAACAACACCCCTGTAGAGGATGTGTTGTCTCGTGGTCAACTGAAACTGATGATGTGTGCGTTGCGCCTTGCGCAAGGGCAGCACCTCGCAGAGTTGACCGGAAAGCAATGTATCTATCTGATAGATGACTTTGCTTCAGAATTAGATAGCCTGCGTCGTAAACGCTTAGCGGATTACTTAAAACAGACTCAGGCTCAAGTTTTTGTAAGCTCTATTACCGAAAGCCAAGTTGCCGACATGATTGACGAAAATGGCAAGATGTTTCATGTGGAACATGGCACAATAGAGCAAGGTAAATAGTGAGAGAAACTCATGTCAGAAAATTACGATTCATCGAGTATTAAGGTACTAAAGGGTCTGGATGCAGTACGTAAGCGTCCGGGAATGTACATCGGCGACACGGACGATGGAACCGGTCTACACCACATGGTTTTTGAGGTGGTTGATAACTCAATTGATGAAGCGTTGGCAGGTCACTGTAGCGACATTATCGTGACTATCCATGAGGACAACTCTGTTTCTGTTAGCGATGATGGCCGTGGTATTCCAACGGAAATGCACCCAGAAGAGCAAGTGTCTGCGGCAGAAGTTATCATGACGGTACTTCACGCGGGTGGTAAGTTCGATGACAACTCGTACAAGGTATCGGGTGGTCTGCACGGCGTAGGTGTTTCTGTAGTAAACGCACTGTCTAAGCAAGTCACACTGACTATCCATCGTGGCGGTCACACTCATACTCAAACTTATCACCACGGTGAGCCACAAGCGCCACTGGCTGTGATTGGTGATACCGACAAAACAGGTACAGAAATCCGTTTCTGGCCAAGTGAAGAAACTTTTTCAAACGTAGAGTTCCACTACGACATTCTTGCTAAGCGTCTACGTGAACTGTCGTTCCTAAACTCAGGTGTATCAATCAAGCTTGTCGATAAGCGTGAAGAAGACAAAATGGATCACTTCATGTTTGAAGGTGGTATCCAAGCGTTTGTTGAGCATCTAAATACCAATAAGACACCAATCATCCAAAAAATCTTCCATTTTGATTTTGAGCGTGAAGATGGCATCACCGTAGAAGTGGCGATGCAGTGGAATGATGGCTACCAAGAAAACATTTACTGTTTTACCAACAACATCCCTCAACGTGATGGTGGTACTCACTTAGCGGGTTTCCGTGCCGCATTAACGCGTACGCTGAACTCGTTCATGGATAAAGAGGGCTTCTCTAAGAAAGCCAAGACAGCGACATCAGGTGATGATGCTCGTGAAGGTCTAACAGCTATCGTATCGGTGAAAGTGCCAGATCCGAAGTTCTCAAGCCAAACCAAAGACAAGCTGGTTTCTTCTGAAGTGAAATCTGCCGTTGAGTCTGCGATGGGTGAGAAGCTGTCTGAGTTCCTAGTAGAGAACCCAGGTGAAGCGAAGATTGTTTGTACTAAGATCATTGATGCTGCTCGCGCACGTGATGCAGCGCGTAAAGCGCGTGAAATGACACGTCGTAAAGGCGCTCTAGACCTAGCGGGTCTGCCAGGCAAACTGGCTGACTGCCAAGAGAAAGATCCAGCGCTTTCTGAACTGTACATAGTGGAGGGTGACTCTGCGGGCGGTAGTGCTAAGCAGGGTCGTAACCGTAAGAACCAAGCGATTCTTCCACTGAAAGGTAAGATCCTAAACGTAGAGAAAGCGCGTTTCGATAAGATGCTTTCTTCACAAGAAGTGGCAACGCTTATCACAGCACTTGGCTGTGGTATCGGTCGCGATGAGTACAACCCAGATAAACTGCGTTACCACAACATCATCATCATGACCGATGCGGACGTCGATGGTTCTCACATCCGAACGCTACTTTTGACCTTCTTCTACCGTCAAATGCCTGAGCTTATCGAGCGTGGTTACGTGTACATCGCTCAGCCACCGCTTTACAAAGTGAAGAAAGGTAAGCAAGAGCAGTACATCAAAGATGAAGATGCGATGAACCAGTACCAAGTTTCTTTGGCTCTGGATAACGCTGCTCTGCACGTGAACCCTGAAGCACCAGCACTAGCAGGTGAATCACTAGAGAAACTGGTACAGCAGTTCAACGGCGCAGTGAAGATTGCCGATCGCATGGCTCGTCGCTACCCACACGCACTAGTGAGTGAGTTCATTTACACGCCACGCCTAACGGCTGAGCAGTGTCACGATGCTGTTGCGGTTGAAGCATGGTCTAAGCAGCTTGTTGAGCAGCTAAATGCCAAAGAAGTGGGCGCAAGCCAATACAGCTTCGAGGTTGAACAGCACGCTGAGCTAGGTTTGAACCTACCGAAAATTATCGTGCGTACCCACGGTGTGACTCATGAGCATGTGCTGAGTATCGACCTGCTGAACTCGAAAGAGTACGGCAAGCTAGCGTCTCTATCGGAAGCTCTAGAAGGTCTGATTGAAGAAGGTGCTTACGTGAAACGTGGTGAGCGTACTCAACCAGTGAGCCACTTTGAAGATGCCCTAAATTGGCTAATCAAAGAGTCGCGTCGTGGTCTGAGCCTACAGCGCTACAAAGGTCTAGGTGAGATGAACCCAGATCAGCTTTGGGAAACCACAATGGATCCTGAAACACGTCGCATGATGCAAGTAACGATTGAAGATGCGGTTGGTGCAGATCAGCTGTTCACGACACTAATGGGTGACCAAGTAGAGCCTCGTCGTAACTTCATTGAAGAAAACGCACTTAAAGTAGCCAACCTAGACGTTTAGATTGATTTCTCTTCGCTGGCTGAACTGATTTCTGCGTCGAAGGTGCTCATTTATGATTATAAACCTTTATTGGTATAAGAATGGCGCCTTCTCCTTGAACTCAGTTCACCCAGCTTCGATAAACCAATTTAAAAAAAGACTGTCACTAATGACGGTCTTTTTTTGTTTTTAACTCTATGAAAAATAACCGTTATAAAAAATAGTTTAAGAAAATACCTTGAAAGCGATTTTCGCCATCCCTATATCTAGTTATGAAGGGGAGCTGTCTTGCTCAAGAGAGAAGAAACAGACCTTTTAAACGCCGACAAAGTATCGCTCAGTGGAGGATCACTTTAACGGCACACTTAAAAAACTGATTTATTGCTACGTCCCCGAACACCAAGGCTGTCAGCGGAGTGGTGGATAAATCCCTTAGTCGTCACGGCACCGGTTTATAGACTGGGTGCTTTTGAAAACTCACGGCTAAGACTATTGCTTACTATGAGGATAGCATTATGAGAACTGTAGATTTCACTCCTTTATACCGCAACGCAATTGGCTTCGATCGTCTATTCAACATGATGGAAGCGAACTCAGCGAAAAACTCTTCTGGCGGTTACCCTCCATACAACATCGAGCAACAAGATGAGAACCATTTCCGTATTACTATGGCGGTGGCTGGCTTTGCTGAAGACCAACTCGATCTGACTCAAAAAGAGAACATGTTGATTGTTAAGGGTGAGCGTAAAGCCGAAGAAGAGAAGAAGTACGTGTACCAAGGTATTGCAGAGCGTGATTTCGAGCGTAAATTCCAACTAGCTGACTACGTAAAAGTGGTAGGCGCAAGCATGGAAAACGGTTTACTACATATTGACCTAGAGCGTGAAATCCCAGAAGCGATGCAACCACGTAAGATTGCTATTGGTGGTAATAACCTAATCGAAGGTTAATTGCCCATAGGCTTTAACTAGCCATACCTATCGGGAATTAAGAGTGAAAGAGCACCATTGAGGTGCTCTTTTTATATCGAAAGGAAATGAAAAATCAGCCCTGCTGATAGGCTTTTTCAACTTCTTCAGCGATGATCGCAATACCTTGCTGCATTTTGTCGTCATCTTGTACATAGTTCATGCGCAGACATTGATGGGCATGATCCCATTCATCTTCCTGACCGATAAAGAAATATTCCCCAGGCACAATCAACACGCCACGATCCTTCAAGCGTTGGTAGAGCTCCATAGTGGTAATTGGTAGCTCATCAAACCATAGCCACAAGAAAATAGCGCCTTCTGGCTTATGGATTCGAAAACGTGGTTCGGTAATCGCCGATTGTAATAACTCAACCGCGCGTTGGGATTTTTGCTGGTAGAACGGCTTAATGACGTTTGAACTTAGATCCAAAATGTCGCCTTTCTCAATCATATGATGAGCAAGCGCAGGACCAAAGCTGCCTGGTGCTAGGCTGATTATGCCATTCATATTGGTCATCGCTTGCGTGACTTCTTCACTGGCAATCACGATACCGCAGCGCAATCCTGGTAGACCTAACTTAGATAAGCTCATGCAGAGAATGGTGTTTTCATTCCAAAACGGCTCCACATCTTCAAAGATGATGTTTGGGAAGGGCAAGCCGTAGGCGTTATCGATGATAAGTGGGATATTATTTTCACGAGCCAGTTTATCCAGCTTATGGATTTCTTCATCGGTTAGTACGTTACCCGTTGGGTTAGTTGGGCGTGAAGCACAAATTGCCGCAACCGAATCATCGATTTCTAGGTGTTCGAAATCCACATGGTATTTGAATAGACCGTTATCAAGCAGTTCTATTTCTGGGTGATAGGAAACAAAAATATCTTCGTCTATGCCTGCATCGCCATAACCAATGTACTCTGGCGCAATTGGCAACAAGATTTTCTTATGGCTGCCATCGCTTTGCTTACCTGCTAGTAGGTTAAACAGATAGAAAAACCCACTTTGGCTGCCATTGGTTAAGCTGATGTTTTTTTCAGTAATGTTCCAGCCATAGGTATCGCGCAGCAGCTTGGCGAGCGATTTAACAAATGCATCTTTTCCTTGCGGGCCATCGTAGTTGGCCATGGCGGCCACCAGTTCACCACTGGCGAGGAGGTCATTGCTGGCTTGGTGAAAATACTCGAGCATGGCAGGAATGGCGGCTGGGTTACCACCTCCGAGCATGATGGCACCTGGAGTGCGAAGGCCATCATTAAGATCATCCATTAATTGGGTAATACCTGAGTAACGATTAAATTTTTCACCAAACTTAGAAAATTGCATTGTTGTACCTAGTTCATTGTGTTCACTTGTAGTGTTTATAAGGGGTTTTATCCTGCTGGTGGCAAGATGAACCTTTGAACATACAGCAATGATTACGGCAGGCAAAGCACTATTTGAGTGCAAAGAAAATGAGCAATAAAAAAGGAGCGCCGTAGCGCTCCCTTTGATGTGATTTACTCGGTTTTAATCTGTTGATTACTCGCCAGTGTAGACGATGAGTATCTTGTCATCTTGGTAACGGCGTTCAAACGCATAGTAGCCTTCACGCTGGTGGGTAATGTGTTGCCCTTTAGCGACAGCTGGATGACGTAAGCGGAAATCCCCCAACGCTTGCCAGTGCTTGAGCAACGCTTCGCGCTGACCTGTTATCCTATCCCACGGCATATCAGAGCGGGTACCTTGGTGTGAGTCTGAGCCGCTGACACCTAAGTCTCGCGCTATCTCATCACCATAGTAGATCTGCACCGCACCAGGGCTCAACATAAGAGCGTTCGCGGCGCGCATCTGATCATCAATGCTTCGGCTTCGAGAAGCCCAGAACAGTGAGGTGTCATGCGAAGAGAGGTAGCTCAGCACATTAAACTCGCTATCGCTGTTAATGCGCTCAGCATAGCGTTGAAAGTCACTGTCTAGGTTAGCGAAACACTTCAGTGCCTTAGGGGCGACGTCACCTTGGAACTCGAAGTTGATAATGGAATCAAAACCGTTATCGAAATATGGGCTCTTCACCACGCTGTGCGCCCATACCTCACCCGTCATCCAGAATGGTTTATCATCCAGTGCTTTGTCTGGATTGTTTTGCTTCCACTCTGCCAGCGCCTCGTTACTGGCTTGTTTGAGCTTAGCCCAACTTTCCATTTCCACGTGTTTAGCGGTATCGACACGGAAGCCGTCGATGCCATACTCGCGAACCCAATCCGTGAGCCAGGTGATCAGGTGGTCACTTGGCGTGGCTTGAACATCTTTGGCATTGGTCTCTTTACTGCGATAGAAGTTCGGTAGACCTGTTTTCTGTGTCGATTCAGTTTTTAGATCCGGTAAGAAGTTAAGTGACATGGTTCTGTCGTTGTATCCAGGCGCGTCGTAGTCGCCAATATCGGTGCGGATCCAATCCTTACCCCACCATTTCTC
Source organism: Vibrio wakamikoensis (assembly GCF_050337275.1). NCBI lineage: Bacteria > Pseudomonadati > Pseudomonadota > Gammaproteobacteria > Vibrionales > Vibrionaceae > Vibrio > Vibrio wakamikoensis. Next base: position 49,663 of record NZ_JAKJST010000039.1, read on the forward strand.
CCACGCTTCATCATCACTGTATTTGATATAATCATTAAAGCTGTGCCAGCTTTGACCTGATTTAGGTTGCCAATCGGTCCAGTTTTCACCGAGCTCTTTTTTTGCCTCTTCATCGGAGAGGTAGAGCTTTCCGAAGCCAAATTCTTGCATGTCCGCTAGGGTAGCGTAACCGGTATGGTTCATTACCACGTCCCATACGATGCGGATACCTTTCTCGTGGGCAGTATCGACAAACTGACGCAATTCTTCCTCGGTGCCCATATTGGCATCGAGCTTGGTCCAATCCTGGTGGTAATAACCGTGATAACCATAGTGCTTGAAGTCGCCCTTATCACCACCACCAACCCAGCCGTGGATTTGCTCCAGTGGCGAGGTGATCCAGATGGCATTCACTCCAAGCGATTCAATGTAGTCGAGCTTTTTAGTCAGACCAGCAAGATCGCCACCGTGAAAGGTGCCGATTTCGTGTTTGCCGTCTTTGCTTCGGCCATAGCTGTTATCGTTATCTAGGTTGCCGTTGTAGAAGCGGTCGGTCATTACGAAGTAAACCGTCGCGTTGTCCCAGTCGAACTCAGCCTTCGGAGCTTGCTCTGCCGGCTCTAGCAGCAATAGGCCTTGGCTGTTTGCTCCGGGCTGTAGTGCAATCTTGCCGCTGCTGACCGTAGCTTGTTGCCCGCTCAACGCGTCTCTAAGTACCGTGCCATCGGCAAAGGTGGCGCTGACATCGATGACTTTTGGGCTGTCAGTGGCGACAGGGCAGGTGGAGGTAAAGTCGTTACTCTGTTTTGGTTTCACCTTCACGGTGAGCTCATTGTTGGCCGGATTGAGTGTGAACTGGTAAGTGTTTGCCTTGAATACTCGCATTGGAATCGCCGATTCCCCGGCACAGTCATCGAGCTTTAATGGACGGTTAAACTTAATGCGCGCATCTTCAGCCAGTGAGAAGTTGCTGCCACAGGTTTGAGCATTATCACCAATAGAAAAGGTGTAGCTGCCTTTGTCGAGTTTCTTTTCTGCAATCAGTAAACCTTGTTCATTGGCAGCAAAAGCGACTTGTTGGTCCTCTAGGCCAAGTAGTAACGCATTGTCGGGCAGTTGGCTACAGGCACCGAGCATCGCCACAGATAGAGAGATTAGGGTCTTTTTCATGGGTTCTCTTCCTTGAAGTTATCCCACGTTTATATCAAATATCGACCTCTACATTCTGAGTGCTATAACCGCTAGTTTGCAGGCAAGCTCCCTACAATTTTCTTGCTAGTTCACAGAATTAACAATAACTTGATGCTGCTTGAAGGGTACAAAAAAGGGAAGCCTTAGCTTAATGCCGATCGTTTAGCTACTTGAACGATCCTATAGAAGCTACATAATCGGTCGTAACGCAAGTTACGGCCGATTTTTTATGTCTGAGTTTTCAAAAGAGTTACAAGTTACCGCAGAGTTTTGCCACGAACGTCCAATCGATGTCTTTAACAAACATATTCCTTTAGAGTGGGTTGAAGAAGCAGTTCAACAAACTGGACGAGTATCGCTCAGAAAGCGCCGCTTACCAGCGGAACAAGCCGTGTGGTTAGTATTAGGTATAGGGCTTCAGCGTAATCGTTCCATTCAAGATG